>JAJRVC010000520.1 GCA_024277475.1 Deltaproteobacteria bacterium | reverse complement strand
TGAATTCATTGCTAAAGGCGGCATGGGTGAAGTTTACCGCGCCCATCAGCTTAACCTGAAACGCGACGTGGTGATAAAGGTTGTTTCAACCGAATGGCTGCAATCCTGCGTTGACAACGAAGATGAACTCGAAAGCGGCCTTCAGCGATTTCGGATCGAAGTTCAGGCAATGGCCCAGGTACGGCATCCGAATATTGTGCAAATCTATGACTATGGATCCCTAACGGCCGAGAAGTCCGGCGAAGAGAACCGACGCGAATACATCGTGATGGAATATATCCCGGGCAACACCCTGCGGGAGACGATGTCGGAGGAGGGTTTTTACCCGGAAGAGGATCTCACCGTTGAATGGTTGCTGAAGTACTTTTTCCCGATACTCGACGGGGTCCAGGCCCTGCACGATTTGGGTATTGTTCACCGAGATTTAAAGCCGGAAAATGTTCTCATGGACGGAAACATACCGAAACTTGCCGATTTCGGACTGGCGCGATCCTGCCGCTTGAAATCCGTGACCCAGTCCATGGATGTCAAGGGTACACCCCCCTATATGTCACCGGAGCATTTTTTCGAATTTAAAAACGCCGATGAGCAGTCTGATGTGTATTCCCTGGGCAAAATGTTGTATGAGGCCCTTGTCGGTAAGTTGACGTCCAAAATGAAACCGTTTCAAAAAGAAAGCCTGCCCGAGCCCGAAACCGCCTTTTTTCAAAATCTTGATCAAATCATTCAGAATTGCACGGCCGAAAAAAAAGAAGACCGCCTGGAATCGGTAAACCAGCTTCGTAAGGTTTTATCCGATGCGGTCAATGAATTGAAAAAGAAACCTGCCTCCGGCAGTTACCCAAAACCGCAACATTCTTCTTTTCTGCACAACCCTAAATGGATCTGGGCCGGGGTGGCCCTGGCGGTGGTGTCGGTGGGTGTAATGGCACTTTGGCACATTTTTCACCAACCCGCCGACTCCTTGTTACCTCGAAAAACCGCACCTTTATCCACTCAGGACATATCGCGGCCGAATCGTACTGACCCGGCCCCCGTTACGCTCAAGTCATCTGAAACTCCCGGCCAGGTCATATTGGCTGAAGATGGAGCCAGTCTCCATTTTGTTCCCGGAGGAACGATCACCTTTGCCGGGGGCTCCGGGCAACAGTCGGAAACATCAGTGAAGGTCAATCCGTTTTACATGGACGAGGCCAAGGTCACCAACCATCAGTATGTAGCATTTTTGAACCGGAATCTGTCGCTGCTCAGGGTGGACAGGAGGGTTGTCCGCAGTGATGATGAAATCTGGCTGTTGCTCGGTGAAGTCATCGAAGGCTACGATCCGATCATTTTTCAAAACGGTCACTTCACGGTAAGCAACGCCGCCTATGCATCATATCCGGTATTACGGGTCACGGGTTTTGGTGCGTCAGCCTATGCAAACTTTTACGGCAGACGATTGCACACTGTGACAGAATGGTTTTACGCTGTGAAAAAGGGCGCGACCGGGCAAAATAATTCTCCGCAAACATCTTCCGGATCTTCAGCCCGGATGACGATGGACCGGATGATGGGATCTGAGATGATGGGTGATTGGTCGGGGGGGCGACAGGATTCCGGTAGAGCTTCAGCCCCCCCAACCTTAAAATCTTTGCAAAAACTCGAACCCGTGCTTTCTTCCAAGCCCAATGCGTTTGGAATTCGAGGAATGAATGACGATGTCGGCGAATGGGCGCTTTTGCTTATGGGTGCAATTTCCAGAGACGAAAAAAGCGACGAGGAATATGTGATCCTGGGCGGCATCGAGGGCCTTGCCGAAAAAGACAGTTCCATACCGTCTCTGGTTATCAGGAATCCCTGGGAGGCTTTTGAAGAGGTGGGTTTCCGCAGCGCGCGCA
Source organism: Deltaproteobacteria bacterium (assembly GCA_024277475.1). The sequence goes on along the minus strand of JAJRVC010000520.1, from coordinate 2,580 downwards.
GTGTCAAAATTCAACCCGCAGAACATGATTAGCCGGCTCCGATGGAGACTTACCAACAGATGGGAACGAGGAATCAAATGAAAAAATTAATTCTAATTGTTTTTTGCATACTTTCATTGACCGCCGCAAATGCTTTTGCGGTCGAAGTTGCCTGGATGCATGTCCAACAACGTCATTATGGCGACGGACGAAATCTAAATCGGCTCAGTTTTGGTCTCATCGATGACCTGGGAAATTATCTTGCCGATGATGACAGCGTGGCGGAAGTCACACTGTATGGTCCGTCCGGTAAGCCTATGGAATTATCTCCGCGCAAATTTGGTTCTCTATATGAAATTATCGGCTTTTTCGATCCTAAAAACAGCCAGTGGCGTTATACCTCGGATTGGCGGTTTGACAGTTGGTTTAGTATTGAAATCGAAGAAGCCTTGATACCCGGGATATATCGATTGAAAATAGCGACCGTTGATGGAAAAACAACGGAGCGTATCTATAAATTTAATAAACGCATTGACTTACCCCTGGTCGATTCAGGTACCTTTCAGCTCCGTTGGGATCAGCAGGGCAATTTAATCTGGACCTGGGATATTCCTTTGGATCTGGGATACCTGTCTCTTGATTCCAGAACCCGTGCCAAAGCAGCCATTGATATTTATAACAAAGATCAAAATGTGGCTTATTTGTCCGTTACAATTCCCTCCCAAATGGGATTTTTATTTATCCCCAATCATATCGTCCAGAAGTTAAATCAGAAAGGGGATCGCTTTGAGTTTGAAATCAAGCTCGAAACCCGCGATAAAAATAACCGCACCTACCCCGAACCGTTTATCGTTAAGGGGATGCTGCAGCCCCCCCAAGATGATAAATAATGAATTGAATTATTTAAATTTACCTTTTTCGAAATGGACGGTACGGTTCATTTTGTCGATTAAAACGGTGTCTGTTATGTTACCATCCGAATCCACTATTTTAGCAAGATAATAGCGCCCCTTGTTTTCCAGGTCCTTTATTTCGTACTTTTCCAAAACATCTCCCGTGACTTTCCGGTCGATGATAAACCTCGCCGTACCGGTGCTCATGCCGTCCAGAAACTCAATGCCGACTTCCGACTCAGCCGGTGTGCGACGATCCTGTGTATTGACCTCTACTTCCTCTCTGGGCACGACTTTGTCGATTGAATCGTCCGGCACTTTTTTTTCTTTCAGAAATTGTCGAATTGATTTGATTAAACCCATATTACCTCCCGACTTTTGAACGCCTACTGTGTATAAAATACCCACTGCTTCGTCTATAACATTGCCAACAACAAATTTGATAGTTGCCGGCCGCACCTTAACAAATAAATTTTACAATAATTTCAACACTATATATTTAAGACGGTTGCCAGACTTAAATTCCGGCATTAAGTTTGCTTATACCTAAGCCAGACAAGCTCAGCCGGTCGTAGCGGAGCGAAGATCCCGCTTGCGGGGCCGTAGCGAAGCGTTAATCCCGATTTATCGGGGAACCAAACAGAAAAAATTTTGCAGCATTAGGGTCAACTGTAGTTCAATTTCAGAACTACTGATAGTAAGGAGGAATAAAATGAAAAACAAGAAAAAAATTGAAAAGTTAATTGGTATTTTCACTATTATCACTGTGGTCGGATTCGGGACCTCTGCTTGGGCCGATCAGAGCACAACCGGCCCCCGGTACAACCAGGGAATGCAGGGTCGCCAAATGGGACCCGACAATCAGAGATGGGGACATCGTGGATCCAACCGGAATGACTGGTCTCGCGGCGGGCAGGCAAACAGGAGCAATATACGCACAGAAGATAGGCAAAAAATGCAGAGAGTCAACCCCAATGCGGGTCGTGGATACATGCGGGGAGGTGGCATGATGGGTTCCGGTGGTAGCCGCGGCATGATGGGACCCAATGGCGGCCAGGGCATGATGGGTTCCGGTGGTAACAACCGCTGGTAACATCGTATTATCGCGTGTAACGTCCGACATTGTTAACCAGCAAATTCAACCCGATCAAGGAGGTCATTTCATGAAATACTATTTTAGCAAAATCCTGTCGATACCATTCGATGATGCAGTTATCGGAGTTACCGAAGAACTCAAGAAAGAAGGCTTCGGGATTCTGACGGAAATCGATGTCCAGGAGACATTGAAGAAAAAGCTCGATGTCGACTTTAAGAGATATACAATTCTGGGGGCCTGCAATCCCCCTTTTGCTTACCAGGCACTGCAGAACGAGGACAAAATCGGGACCATGCTGCCATGCAATGTCGTGGTCCAGGAAGTTGAAAACGGTCGCGTCGAAGTCGCGGCGGTGGATCCCATGGCCTCCATGCAAGCCGTTGAGAATCCCGACCTCAGCGAAATTGCCAAAGAGGTGCGGGCAAAACTGAAGGCAGTCGTTGATAATCTGTAGACCTGTGTAGATACCCGGGTCCAGAGGACCAGGACTCCGATGTTAGATTGAACATTATCACTTTTGTGAGTACTTTTTACTCACTCGCTTTTTATCTCCTAGTAAAAATAATTGAGTGTGATCGTTTGCAAGATTAACATTAACAAACTTACCAATCT
>JAJRVC010000519.1 GCA_024277475.1 Deltaproteobacteria bacterium | reverse complement strand
CGACAACGACAATCCTGTCCACGTCTATTCCCATAAAGGCAGCCGCCTCGATATCCTGGGCTGTGGCCCGCATGGCCTTGCCGACTTTGGTTTTTTTGATCAAAATCGTCAGAAGCCCCATGAGCAGAAAGGTGACGGCAATGACCAGAACCCGCATGAACGAAAAGACAGTCGAGCCGATGTGAAATACGCGAATATTTTCAGGAATCAGAGAAGCAATGTGAAACACCCGAACTTTGGCGCCCTGGTAAGTCAACACGAGGTTCTGTAGAAAAATGGAAACCCCCAGGGCGCTGAGCAGTAAATTCATGCGGGGGGCATTGCGCAACGGCCGATAAGCAAAACGCTCCGTTATAAGGCCCACCAGGCCGGAAACGCCCATGGCAAGCACGATCATCAGCGATATGACCAGGGCCGCATTCATGACCACCTGGTTGTTGCGGGATAAAAGGTGCAGCACCCACCACCCGGCAAACCCGCCGATCATATAAATTTCGCCATGGGCAAAGTTGAGCATGCCCAAGATGCCATAGACCATGGTGTAGCCGATGGCAATCAACGCATAGACACCCCCCAGTGTTAAGCCGTTTACCAGTTGCTGAGGTAATTGCTGAAAATATATTTCCAAAATTGATTGGTCCCAGGTTCAGGGTTCAAACGTTATAGCCGATGGACACAGCCCACCCTATAGATCAAGAGCCGGAATACACGACATTTCCCGGTGGATGAAACGGTCCTAGTGACACGATGAGGACAGAATACCCTTGATATGAGCAATTAGAGGGCTCAACCTTTGAACGGTTGCCGAAATCTTACTTTCCGGTCATCACCGCGACCTGTTTGAAGTCATCGCCGACAACCTTAAAGAAATATGTGGCACCGCCTTTTAGATCTCCTTTGGCGTCAAAAGAAATAGGAAATCCTAAAATCCCTTTATAGTTATCCGTTTTATGTAAATATTGCACCACTTCTTTGCGGGTGATATCTCCATCTGCGGCTGCCTTATCCATAGCCGTCAGCAGGATATTCATGGCCTCATAAGCCGGGGGTCCGAAGCCGCTGAGGACCTCGTAGGTGCTCTCGTATTTTTTAACGTAATCGGCTGCCTCGGATATCGAATATATATCGGGTGCGAAATGATAGACATAGGCCCCCTCAGCTGCACCCTCGGCGGCTTTGATGAAATCTTTTTTGTCCCGGGCGCCTTCGGTGCCGAAAAATACGGCATTAATTCCCAGCTCTTTAGCCTGACGCACCCCAATGGCACTGTCCGGTGCCGTGGTGGCAACAAAAAAGAGCACATCCGGGTTAAAGGCTTTGACTTTGGTCAGAACCGCCGAATAGTCTTTGGCACCACCGACGATGGTGTCCTGCATGATATCCGTTATTCCCAATTTTTTCAGGCCGGCAATCGTCTCTTTAGCCATATTGACGTTGTAGGCGGTCTTTTCGTTGAGGACGGCAACCCGTTTGGCGTTGAGATATTTTTTCATAAATAGCGCACAGTTCCAGCCGTGGGCATCGTTGCGGGCATTGACTCTGAAAAAATGTTTGTAACCCTGTTCCGTGAGATCGGGTTTGGAGGCCGCGGTTGTAATCGTGGCCATGTCGGCGGCACCGTAAATTTTAAGCGTGGCCTGGGCGATGTGACTCATGGGCGGGCCGATAACGCCATACATCAATTCGTCGGCCACAAACTTATGGGCAACATTGACACCCTGGGCAGGGTCCATGGCGTCATCTCCCATGATTTGTTTGATTTCGACGCCCTGAATGCCCCCTTTGGCATTCCATTCATCCACCGCAATCTGGGCCGAGTTATAGATTTCCATGCAAGGTGCGGCTGCATCCCCGGTAAATGCACCGGCATTGCCGACATGAATGCCTTTTTTTACGTCCGCACTGTATCCAAGTCCGACCATCCCAAAGATCAGCACCAGCGATAAAACGATCATTAAAAACTTTTTCATTTTTCTCCCTCCTTTTTTTGTTTAGTATATTTATCCCGTCCATCCTGTTGATCCTGTCAGAAATAAGTTTTCCTTTTCGATTAGACTAGCCGCTTTTCAGGCCGGCGGCGGGGCTGAACCCCGAACCCATGAACCTCTATGCTTTTTCTCTACCCATCCGGATTTTGCGAAATGAAGTCCTCATGCCGTTTACGTTCCAGTAATTCCTTAATATCTTTTTTGGCCAACTGCAAATGCGATTGAATCGCCTCATCTACCCGGGAAGGCTCTTTAGAAAGGATAGCCTCAAAAATTTTATTGTGTCCATCTCGGGTCTTTCGTGCAATTTCCGGCAGGTGTATCAATGCGATGCGATATTTAAGCGTGTGATCGCTCAGGGTCTGGCAAATCTGGTACATTGTTTTGCTGCGGGTGGCTTTGTAAATGATGCCGTGAAAGGCCATGTCCAGGTCCGCCATCTTTTCGGTAAGCTCCGACTCGAGTATATCATCGGTTTTTTTAATATTGAGCTCCAGCCGGTTAAGTTCTTCTTCCGTTATTTTTTCCATGGCCAAACGGGCCGCAATTTGCTCGATGGTCATGCGGGTCGTGAACAAGTCCTGGATGTCGTAGTCGGACATTTCCTCGACAATGTAACCGGCCCTGGGAATTGAATATAGCAGGCCCTCCAGGGCCAGCTTGTGCAGGGCTTCTCGAACCGGAGTCCGGCTGACCTGCATATCCGCCGCCAGAACGGATTCCACCAGCCGGGTTCCGCCCGCAATCTTGCCGGTTATAATAGCTGTCCGCAGATCTTTATATACCCGCTGTGTCAGGGAATTCGCATCTTGTTTGGTGGTTTTAAGTACTTTCATGGGTGTTCGGGGTTCAGGGGTTAAAAGGTTACAACCGATGGATACTGCTCCCAATATTTATCAAAATCCGGCATATCCGTCCTACCAAAAGGGTGAACGGATTTATAACCAGATGAAGAAACAATCGCTTTGATACGAGCTGTCTGGGTTTTTTCAACCCTGAACGCTGAGCTCTTGAACCGTTCAACTTACGATTTAATTAGTATATAGCAGTTTAATTGTCAAGCTGAAGTTTAACGATGCTTAATTTAATAACTTATTGAAAATGTATATTATTAACAAAATGTACGGTTGACATCCAAAAAAAATACACTTGACATACAAGTGCTGATTACCCTAAACTAAATTGGTTACAGGTTCAGGGCTCAGCGTTCAGAGTTAAGGACAAAGAAAGCATTAAATACCCGAAGTCCTCGTTAAAAAGGTGTAAAAAGACCATGTACAAACTTAAAATAACAGCAGAAAAAATCGACGGATACTGCAACCAGCCCATACTGGTGGGAGACAGTTTTATACTGGAGGGCGGTAAAATTATGATTCCGGAGGGTAAGCACATCTGCATGTGGGCCCTGCAGAGCATGATGCCTATTTTCCCCTTGCTGCAGCGAGCCCAACCGGAAAAAAGGGACTGGACCGGCAAGTCCGGCCAATTATTTGTCTGCCCTGATCCCAAAGGCAAAGTCCATTATCGTATCGAAAGGATCGAGGAATCATGATTACCCTGGATTTATCCAAATGTTCCGGCTGCAGCCGCTGTGAGGTGAACTGCTCGTTTTTTCATTCCGGCAAAATCGGGCGCAGCGGGGCCCGGATTAAAGTTGTTAAAATTGAAGATATCGGAATAGATTATCCGGTGGTCTGCCAGCAGTGCAGG
>JAJRVC010000518.1 GCA_024277475.1 Deltaproteobacteria bacterium | reverse complement strand
AGTACACCGATGTACCTGTAACCGAAAATTCTTGAGCAGCCCGCCTGAGAGTTTTCCTGAAATCACAAGTTTCTCGTTTCATCCTTATATCGGAATTCCAGCGATTCCTTAAAAAGTTTGACTATTGGCTAAATCTTTCCTATCCTTTTTATTTACGATAAATAATAGAACTTTGGGGTTGGTTCTAAATTTGGCTATTAGGATTTTGCTCAATTATTCACATTAAATAGCTCAAGTTAAGGCGATGCCCGAACTTTGCGATGAACTCAAATCAAGATAAACCCCAGCTGCCTGCAAGGCGTTTTCCCCCTGACGCTCAAATTCATCTGGAGACGGATGCCAGGACGTCCATCGGCTTTTTACCCAAAACGGGTACCATCGGGGCAGATGAGAAAATACCCATTGCCCGGGAAGAAGACTATGACCCCATGGCCATTGAACTGGCTTTGAATCCTCATGCATCCACCTCTGCGGATAAACTGCGTTTGCTTCTTCTAACCATGGTTGCCGCGTTCCTGGTTATCGTTTTTTTTCCTTTTTATCGTTTTTTCAAACCAGCTCCGCGGGATCCCGGTCCCATGAGTATCGGCGGCCCCATGATGGAAGAAGCGGCAACACCGGCCAATGTCCGCAATAAGCCCTGGCTTGGGGTATTAATCAGAATCGATCAGCTTTTTTTCCAGGAAGGCAAATTAACCGAAGCCATAAAGGCGGCTGAATCAGCGCTCGGGAAAATTCCGCAAAAAGACTGGGAATTATGGCATAAAGTATATTATCGTTACTGGGAGCTGCTATCCGACGCCGGCCGTATTCATGTGTTGAAAACTTCGGCCCAAGTATATCTGACCGCATTTCCGGAAGATCCCTTTGCCAATTTTTTTTATGCCCGCGCCTTTTTAACTGCTGCCGACCGCATACGCTCCTACACATCGGAAACGAAAAAGGCCTATCGACAGGAGGCTGAAACCGTTGTACAGCAAATTGACAGCGCCTGCAACGCACTGGATGCTCAGAGAAAACACCCCCAGGCGGGGAAGGGTAAAAAGGCCGCTTTAACGGATCTCTATCAAAAATTGCGCCTGGAACAGGCCAAATTGTATGTTCTGATTTGGAAACTCGGTGGCTACGAAGAAGACGAACACCCGGATGTTGTCTACCGAGACAAGGCCCTGGATATCTGTGAAAGTGAAGAACTTGTCGATTTGAAAGAGGCAAAAGCCTTGAGAGCGGTTATTTACACCCACATTCTTGATCGTTGGCACTGGATCGAAGGCCGACAGATCGTCCAGAATCGTAAACAAAAACGAAAAGATCTACAGAAAAAACTTGAAGCCCTTATCCAGGAACTCGAAAAGACCAAAAAATTATGAATGATACGGCACCACAGGCATCTGCCGGCCAAAACCACCGGCAAATAAAGAGCGAGCAGCCCGCCGGTGTGGCCGGCATCGGTGATCCGAAATGGCTTGCCGTCGTCTTGTGTTACATTGCGGCCATCGCGCTGATGGGACAGGACCCCTGGTATGGAGACAAATACTTTACCTATAACCAGGGTATTTTTGTCGGCATGCTTGCGATTTTCCTTGTGGCCGGGTTTTGCTGGGAAATTTATCTGCTGGGCCGCCCTGTTGGTATCAATCTCATTCTGCATGGTCTTCTGATTGTACCTGTCACCTTGCTCATTGGTCGAATTGCAGGGCTTCCGCCGGCCCCGGAGGTATCATATGGTCTTCTGGGGCAACTCAAGGATTATGTAGTCAGCCTGAAGGACACCGCCGGGATTGGAAGTATTTTGCCCGTCTGGATTCAAGATATCTTTCGTAATCCGGGCATTTTGCTGCTTATCTTTTTTACCTCCATCGCTTTTACTCAGAAAAAAGCCGGTCGCCGTTTCGCACTGGTTGCGGTGGCCTTTCTCATCCCTGCCCTGCAAACCCTGTCTCACGATCCTAGGCCTTCTCTTTTATTCGGTCTGGGATTTGTTGCTATGCTGGCCGGAATCGCTCTGCAGTTCAGCAAATACGGCGATATTATCGGGCAGCAGAATGTACTCAGCAGGCTGCACGCCGTCGACGACCGCCTGGAGTTTAAATGCAGTCTGAGAATCGCCAAACGTGCGCTGATAGACGGCTTTATCACCGAAGATGGTGTCCTGGCCATTGTTCAGCGAGAATATGGCAAACAATATGACCTGAATGCCCCGACGGCCGGTGGAATTGCTCAGGCGATTTCCCACCGGCTGGTGCGGGAACACCGGATCCTGGAGCTTTACGGTGATGAAAGAGGTTTTTTCCTGGCACCCTATCCGGCTATTTTCAAAATTGAATCGCTCTTTGATGAAATCGCGGTATGGATTCGAAAAATCATCATAACCGGTATCGCGATTATCTGGCTGATTTCCCCCATTGATCTATTCCCGGACAGTATACCGATGCTGGGTGCCATCGACGATGCCTTGATAACCCTGGTCGGTGCCGCCCAGTGGTTGGATCCTCTGAAACGGCGCAAGCCACCGGGCCCGAAGAATGCATAGCTGAAACGATCTATTAGTTCTGCCATCCCTTTAAACTATTTTATACCGTAAAGTCTGACATGGATTATAAAGGAGCTAAGATGATGGATATCGAATTTCGTGGTTATTATCCGGGGGTTGTGGGGAAAATAATTGAAGCCCACGCCGTTTATTATTATGAAAACTGGGGTTTTGATGCCACCTTTGAAACCCAGGTGGGCCGGGAGCTTTCCGAATTTGTCAGCAAATTTGATAAGAACCGGGACGGTTTGTGGGTGGCAACCCAAAAAAAAGAATTTGCCGGTGCGCTTGCCATTGACGGTCGCCATGCGTTCATTGAGGGGGTACGCCTGCGGTGGTTTATTGTTCAGCCGAACTTTCAAAAGGGAGGCATCGGCAGGGAATTGTTCAGGAGAGCCATTGAATTCTGTAAACAAAAACGCTATCCCAAGGTATACCTGTGGACGTTCAAAGGACTTGAAAGTGCCCGCCGGGTTTACGAAGCCGCGGGTTTCCGTTTGTGCGAGGAAAACGATGTTTTCCAATGGGGGCAGAATATTAAGGAACAGAAGTATGAAATGGAGTTGCCGGGGAGATGATATCTGAAGCAGAAGACAGATGACGATTGCCGGATGAGGGAGGACAGAAGACAGAAGACAGATGACGGAGGGCATAGGACAGAATTATTTGAATTTGGAATGGCGCTTGCGCTCCGGAGGGAAGCCGGGATCAAAGTATGTTAACTTCTTGAATTTTACCGAATAGTGCATAAGTTAGCAGGTAACCATACAAATTAGTTATTTCTTTGCATTGAAATCCAGGTAAAGATGAAGTCTGAAAAAGGCATACAAACAGTCTCCTTTCAATTTTCCGAATAAGAGGAGGTCGAGATCATGGCACAATTAGCGAAGAAAAACCTTTACGAAACAACTTTGAATAACCTTGCCCCGCCCTACCTGGATTATGAGTATTTTAAAGATTGCACTCAGCTTCCCTTTCGCTATGCTTCTAACATATTTGATATGATCAATGCCTGGTGGCTGATTGAAGCGTCCACCCTCGTGTACGCAGACAAAGAGTTTGCCACTGAAAAGTTCAAACAGAACGCAGGCTTTCAGGATGTTGAGTATTTCGACGGTGAGGCGACCCAGTGTTACGTTGCCAGCAATGATAAATTTGCTGTCGTGGCCTTCAGGGGATCCGAAGCCAGACTCAGAGAAGGCGATTCGAACCTCGGCTATATTTTTGCGGACTGGATGGCTAATTTCAACTTCGTACCGGAACCGTGCGAACAGGGAGGGAATGTGCACAAGGGGTTTAAGGGTGCACTGGATGAAATCTGGGATAAACTTGAAAATTATATTTCTAACCTGCAGAAAAACAATCGGAAAATCTGGATGACCGGTCACAGTTTGGGTGCCGCTCTGGCCACCCTGGCCGCCGACCGATACGGCAATGTACAGGGGTTATACACATATGGTTCCCCCCGCGTAGGTGACCGCAACTTCAAGGAAGATTTTAATGTCAATGCCTATCGTTTTGTCAACAACAGCGACATTGTAACCAAAGTCCCCCCCGCCGACATGTATGTCCATGTTGGAGAGCTGAAATATATCGACGCTGAAGGGACCATCCATGACAATACCAACCGCTGGCAAAGATGGACCGACGAAATACAGGGCCAATTTAAAAATGTATTTAATGCAATCGGTCAGACCAGAAGAGGGTTCACCGAAGTGCTGCTGGAACCCGTCGTGGATCATGTACCGACGCGTTATGCGATAAACATATGGAATAACATTGTATAGGCAAATGGTAAAATTTCAACCCGGAATAACCGATAAACTGTTTGACACTGTGAATTCATTGGATATAGTTACTATTGTTGGCTTTACTTCCAATCAACTGATTATTTAAAATCTAAAGGAGGAAATTTCATGGGCAAAGGTGACAAACGCACAAAACGCGGCAAAATTTCTCGTGGAACCCACGGCGTACGTCGTCCCAAAAAAAAGACCAAAACAGTAAAGAAAACTTAGCAGGCGTTACAGCAAATGAATCGCGGTACCTGAAATTCGTTCCGTCAAGTCAGGGAGGAAAATCGGTGAATAAAGCGGCTATCGTCATCTCCTGACACTTTCCCACCCCTGTTTACCAGGGTACCCACGAGCCGCTCGGTAACCTATGATGTCTGGTGGCAACTGCGCCAGGCAATCAAAATCAATACCATTCTGGCCAAGAGTGAGGCCGCCGACGGAATTGTGGTCTTTAATTTGGGCTATGATCGCCTGGCAGGCCTGTGTACCTTGCATTTGCGCCCACCGGAAACGTCGAACCTTCTTTTCTCTGGACGCGAAATAACCAGATCCTGATCGATAAGGCCATCAGGGCGATAAAAGACAATAGATGGTCTCGGGTAATGGTGCAAAGCGTTGAAAGACCCGGTATCCACCATCAAAGGTTCTCCCGCATGCGCCCTCTCCCTGGAACATATGCGCTGGTCCTGGCGGCAAATCGGAAAAGACGACTTGAAATTGGAAAACTCGGCACTTTGAATGTCAGACCCGGTTTTTATGTTTACGTGGGCAGCGCCTTCGGTCCGGGAGGACTAAAAGCACGGATCAGACATCATCGCAACAGTTCCAGTCGACCGCACTGGCACATTGATTACCTGAGCGAATACCTGCCTCCGGCTGAAGTATGGTATACACACGACTCCACTCACCGTGAACATCATTGGTCGGAAATCATAGGACATGCTGGAGGAGTATCCGTACCACTGCCAGGTTTCGGATCATCCGACTGTCACTGCAGATCACATCTTTATTTTTTTTCTTCCAGGCCAACCGGTAATTATTTTCGTCGCAAAATTCATGCAGCTGTCGATGATCATGCCAGGATTTTTATCGAAAAATTTCTTGACAAAAAATAAATAAGTGATATTCACTAACCATTATTAACCTCTGTAATTTACAGTAACAGCTGTTTTTTATCATTTGTTGGTAAGTATCACCAATCTATCAATATTAAGAAGTTTAATCGTCAATTTTCGCTTCCCCGACGCTGAGTCGAAAGGTGAGCAGACTGAAACAGGAGCTAAGATTCATGCCGACCAAGCCCGTTATTATTGAAAAAAAAGACCATATTGCTACCCTGGTGTTGAACCGGCCCGAGGTGATGAACGCCATGAGCAAAGGAATGATTCTGGAATTGCACGATGCCGTCAAAGAAATCGCCGCTGATGAAGACGTCCGCGTTGCGGTGCTCAAAGGCGCTGGTGATCATTTTTCATCCGGTGCGGATATATCACTTTTCTCGGAAAGCATTACCCCGCATGACTGGCTGGTCGCCATGAAGGGTGTTGGACGGATTGTGAAAACCTTGCGGGAAATGCCCCAGCCGGTAGTTACCCTACTCAAGGGAGTTGCCGTGGGTGGGGGCGCAAATCTGGCACTGGCAGGGGATTTTGTCATTGCGGCCGATAATGCAAGACTCTGTGAAATATTTGTCAGCATCGGCCTTATCATGGATTATGGCGGGACCTATTTTCTGCCCCGATTAGTGGGTCTTACCAAAGCTAGGGAGCTTGCAATGCTGGGAAACGAGATCGACGGGAAAACAGCCGCCTCCATCGGTCTTGTTTACAAGTCCGTGCCGGAGGACGAGATTGAAAAAGAAGTCGCTGCATTGGCCGCAACCCTGGCACAAAAGCCACCGCTTGGATTGAGATTGATTAAGGAGGGTCTTGAGAATAGTTTTGACATGTCCTTAAAGGAAGTCCTGGATTGGGAAGCTGCCCACCAGGCCATCGCCCTCCAGACTCCGGAGCATAAGGAAATCGTCAAACTGTTCCTGGCGTCGAAGAAAAATAAAAGTTAAATGGGCAACGGTTGAATGGTTGATTAAAATCAAAGGATGATATCAATTTAAACCAGTTACTTGATCAATTCAATAAACCACCTGGAAGGTACAAAATGGCTGTAAAATCCAAGAGTGCAACTCAAATCTATTTCAACAAAGACCATGATATGGTGCGCAAAGCCGTGCGGGAATTTGTTGATAAAGAGATCAATCCTTACATGGATGAGTGGGAAGAAAAAGGTGAGGCGCCGCTTCACGTTTTGTTTAAAAAAATGGGAGAGCTGGGATTTCTCGGGATTCGCTATGATCCCGAATACGGCGGTCAGGGGATGGACTACTGGTATGACACCGTTTGCCTGGAAGAACTCGGACGTATTCACGGATCCGGTATACCCGTTGCCATTGCCGTTCAAACCCATATGGCCACACCCGCCATATATGAATATGGGAGCGAATATCTGAGGGAAACCTATTTGAAGCCGGCAATCACCGGCGATATGGTTGCGGCCATTGCTGTCACCGAACCAGGTGCCGGATCGGATGTCAGCGCCATTCGGACTACGGCGAAAAAAGATGGCGAATTTTATGTCATCAACGGCTGCAAAACCTATATTACCAACGGGACCCAGGCCGATTTTTTAACCCTCCTTGCCCGCACCAGTGATGATCCGGGATATCACTCTTTCAGTTTATTCGTTGTTCCGACGGATCGAAAGGGGTTTTCAGTCAGCCGCAAGCTGGATAAAATGGGTTTGCGCAGCAGCGATACCGCAGAGTTATTTTTTGATGACCTCAAAATACCGGCCGAAAACCTGATCGGCAATGAGGGGGAGGGATTTGTCTACCAGATGCGGCAGTTTCAACACGAACGATTCTCTGCTATTCCCATGTCGTATATCTCTGCAGAAGAAATGATGGCCATGACTGTCGATCACATCCGACAGCGCATTGTTTTCGGCAAACCGTTAATTGCCAGGCAGGTACTAAGACACCGGCTCGCAGACTGGCAGACAGAAACCGAATGTTTGCGCCAGCTCACATACCATATTGTAAGAATGAAAGAAGCCGGACTGGATGTTACCCGGGAGGTTTCCATGGCAAAACTCTATGCCGCTCAGCTCTTAATGAAAGTGGCCGACGGTTGTTTGCAGATGTATGGTGGCTTGGGATTCATGAACGAAATGCTGATTTCACGAAGCTATCGGGATGCTCGTCTGATAGCCATCGGCGGCGGGGCGGATGAAATCATGCGGGAAATTATAGCAAAAATGGAATTGGGATAATCGGGT
>JAJRVC010000517.1 GCA_024277475.1 Deltaproteobacteria bacterium | reverse complement strand
GGGCACTGGCGTAAGTTTCCAATTCAGAAATGAGCAATTTTTTCTCTGAGCAAGGCCGCACAAGGGTTTACGTTGAGACGTACTTTTCGTACTTCGCAGACGTAAACCCGCGGAGAACGCCGCTCAGAGGAAAAAAGGCCATTTATGGATGGAAACTAGCTAAGGTGGTGAAAATTATAATATCGGGGTCCTTAACTTCTATCCCATTTTTATTCCTCTTTTGGGCGTAAGGTGTCAGCCCCGCCGCCGGCCAAAAAGCGGCTGGTTTAATTCCCGGTTTGCCGTCTTCAATCATTGTCTTTTTATCTGGCGAGAATATTCAAGCGGTTTCTCCGGTTCCAGTGGTGCTCCTGATTTCAATTTTCTAATTTTTTCTTTGACCGCATCCATTTCAGTCTCTATCGCTTCCCTGGCAGCACGATGTTCCGAAATTTTCTTCTGTTCAATAGTGTGCCGTGTTTCCAAGGCCTTTAACTGATCCTGAAATTGTCTGATGGACTCTTCGTGCAGGTGCTGGTTGATACGTTCCATCAGATGCGCGTGTTTTCCCTCCGTATCCGCTAAAAAATACCAGGTCTTGGTTTTGTAACTGTACCACGCTTCTCCCGAGACGTGTTTTCCCCTTAATCGGACACCGGCATTCCAGACTTTGAACTCTCCTTCCTGCCTGGGGACGCCTTGGATGCGGGCCTGCCTGCGCCGCCCATCCTCACATTGGACCATCTGTTTTTCCATTGCAAATTCCCCCGCCTATACCCTATGAATTATTTTTAGATAAAGGCCCATAAGGGCCTAAATCTTTTTAAAACAGACAGAATACATTCATTCAACGTTCGACGTTCATCAGTTTCTTACAACATGTTGTCAGGAAAAACCCGATAAGAAATATTTAATCGTCAATTCCCCGATAAAGCGGGATCTCACTCCGAGCCGGAGGCCGCTGCGCGGAGACCGGCTAAGCTTATCCAGGTTAGGCAATAGGCTCTGATTGCTTAGCTGCCGCCGAGCTGCCGCCGTTTTTCAGTGAGCCCATGGCCTTGGTCAACTCCATTAATACTCCTAACCCCTGCCTGGCCTCTTTGCTGGATAATGCCCCCAGCATGCCGAAGGGGCCAACAGGCTTGGCGCCGGCCAAGTCAACTTTAGACGGTAAATCGCCAATTTTCTCCAGAAAGTCAATAGCAGCCGGATCGCTGAGCTTTTTGGCCAATCCGAGAAGCCTCACCGCGCCGTCGCCGATCTGATCGATGTCTTCGGCGGTGTACGCCGAGGCGATTTTGGCACGCACGTCCAGGGTGGCTGTTATGATGCGCAGCACACCTTTTTGCTCCAGATCATCCAGGTAATTGATGATCTGGGGTACGGCGGATTTCATCAGGGGCTCAATGGTGGTGACAAAGTCCACCACGTTTTCCAGCTGCTCGAGGGCAAAAATGATGTGTTTGACGCTACGCAACGTCCGTTTAAGCAGCGCTAGCAGATCTTCCAGCTGGAAACTTGACTCCACATCCTCCAGCTCCTGGATCATAAGGCGAAAGGCCTGACCACTCAAGGGTATCAAGTCTTCCCGAAGGTCTTTGATGCCGCTGGCGGTTTGTGAAATCGGAGCCAGCTGGGCCTCTATGCGATCGAGTCGCTCCAGAATCAATTCTTCGTTTGTCATGGCTGCCTCCTTATCCTGTTACCGGGGTGTGTCGCATTTTGCCGGCCATTGTCAATTGATCCTCCAGGGGCAATTCAACGCCTCTGAGCATCATATTAAAATAAACCCACTTAAACATCATCTTACCCCAGTAATTCAAGTAACTGTCCCCCAGCAAGCTGAAAGGCCCGAGGCCGGGAAAGGGGAATTTGCCGGGTAGTGGTTCATATTCGTAGTTGAAGTCGATCAGAAACGCTTTTTCGTAGCCCGAACAGATAAAGCAGGTGGCGTGCCCGTCAAATGCCGGCTTGGGTTCCTGGCCGTCGATCTCGCGAATAATATTTTCCGCAATGGTTTGCGATTGGTAATGGGCCACCGCTCCGGCCTTGGATGCCGGAACGTTGGTGGCATCACCGACGACATAGATATTGTCGGCATTTTTGGCTCTCAGGGTGAAATTGTCCGTTTCAACGAATCGCAGGGGATCTTCCAGACCCGAACCTGCAAGGAACTTGGCGCCGAAATTGGGAGGTATGGCCACCAGCAGATCATAGTCAACTTTCTCTCCCCGATGGGATTCAATGGTCTTTTCCTCGGAGTTGACCTGGGCGATATCGAAATTGGGGGTTACCTTAATATTTTTCTGAACGGCGATGTCACCCAGGATACTGGAAGCGATGGGCTTCGAAAATGCACCGGCCATGGGAGTAACCAACTCGATCTCCACGCTGTCCCGAACACCATGACTATCAAAAAACCAATCGGCCATAAAAATAAACTCCAGCGGTGCTACCGGGCACTTGTATGGCAACTCGGCGATGTTGAATACCAGGCGACCGGAGGAAAAATACTTCATTTTTTCGCGCAATGCGATGGCCCCGTCAAGGGTGTAAAAATCATGAATATTTTTGCCGTAGTCATCCATCATACCTTCGACTTCTTCCGGCACAATTGTGCAGCCGCTGGCAATCACCAGCCAGTCATAATCATATTTGCTCTTTTTGCCTTCCACCGTGCGGGTTTCCTTATCAATGCCGACCACCTCATCGAGAACAAAACTAACGCCCTCAGGGATAAATTCCCGCTTGGGCTTCTGGCATTCTGCCGGCGAGTAGATATCAAAAGGTATAAAAAGCCAACCTGGCTGATAGTGATGAACTTCATCATTGTCGATAATGGTGATATCCCACTGTTTGGGACTTAACTTTTTACGCAAATGGTTTGCCACCATTGTTCCGCCGGCACCTGATCCTAAGATGAGAATTTTTTTCATGGCATCCTCCTGATAGTTAATGGTTATCTATGACTTCAGACCTCGTTATTCATCAAATAAAAGTCCGTATACCTTTATAGACCACGGAATTGCCCATAAATTGGACATTCGGTCGGTCTGGGTTAAAAGGTTCCGGGTTCCCAGTTCAAGGTTAATCGCTTCGCGTTTTTTCTCTTTACCAATGATTTCATTGGTTAATATTACGGGAAAATCAACCTTTGAACCGTGAACCTTTTAATTAATCGCTGAGCCTGCAAACGGAGCCTTTTGTCCAAAATATTACCTAATAATCTGCTAATATTTACGAGCCCTGGATTTACCCGGGAAACCAGCTTATGCGTAACCCTTGCTGTCAGCCGCTTTCCTTTCATAATTGCATATGAACCAGTTGGCCTGGGCTTGGAGCCGGGGTGATGGAAATTTCAGATTTACCATATTTTCACCATCCCGGGTATAGGCCTGGAGAAACCGAAATTTTGACTTACTATTTATCGGAATTGTTTCCTTCCATCAAATCTGCGATGGTGGTGCTGTCAAGTTTTTCGTAAAGAACCCTTGTGGCATCCCCCCATGCCAGTCTTACCTGACAGTCGTCGGACATGGAACATTTCGCGGGATTGCTGATACATTCAACCAGTTCACTTTGCCCCTCAAATAACCGGACAATTTGGCCCAGGGTAATC
>JAJRVC010000027.1 GCA_024277475.1 Deltaproteobacteria bacterium | reverse complement strand
GACCGGGGGGATTTTCTTGTGCTTTCTCATGCTGTGCCAGAGATCCCAGCCCCGCTGCAGGTTCAGCCAGAACTCAGGGCCGGTCTGCAGGGCTTCCCCCAGGTCAAGGGCGGAGGCGGCAGTGACGCCCCGTTTGCCATTGATAATTTCGTTGAGCCGGGCATAGGGCCAGCCGAGGTGCCTGGCGAATTCCGTCTGGGTCAGGCCAAGGGGCCCAAGAAACTCTTTCAAGAGCATTTCGCCCGGATGGGTCGGCGGTCTGTTTTTCGGTAACATCTGTCTTCTCCTTTTATATGAAAGTCGTTCCGGACGAAGCTCCGTGCCCGGGGGGATTTTCATTGTTCGTTGTGGCTGCGGCCATAAAGTTTGGTCCAGCCGTGCTGGTTAGTGATAATCAAGAATGGCGACCTCAAGGGCATCTTCACCCTGCCACTTGAAAACCACCCGCCATTGCTCGTTTATTCTCACGCTCCAGAACCCTTTATAATCGCCGGACAGCTTTTCCAGCCTGTTCCCCGGTGGAACCCTGAGGAAATTTAGGCCGGGCGCGGCATTGATCTGGTCAAGCAACCTTTTCGCCTTATCGTGCAGGGTAGCAGGTAATTTTCTGGCATGCCTGCTGTTCGATCCATGATAAATATCCTCAGCGGTTCTGTTGGCAAAAGATTGTATCATGGCTCCATTATATCGAATATCGATATACGTAGCAAATGGTTTTGAGAAATGTCTTGTGTGAGAATCCGTGTGAGACTTTTGCCTGAGAATTAACATAAAAGGGGACGGAGTTAGCTTAATACCTTAAACAGGAGTTTAACCGCTGAAAAGGAATTGTCCTGTGATCTCAGGGGGGTAGGCTGAAAACTTTGTAGAACCCAAAAAGATTTCTTGTAAAATAAAGAAGTTATGAGTTCTTCATTTTTTTGCTATTTATTATGATACTCATGATTTGGTCAAGGCATTTCTTTAAAGTAGGGTCTTACAAATTGCCCTGTATATCATCTTGAAAAAATTATACAAATTTACTTTATGGCGGTCTAGCGGTTAAACTCCTGTCTGAGAGGATAACATCACAACAACAATGAAGCCAATTAAGTTATTAAGCTAACTCCGTTTGGCTGGATATGCCGATACCGTCCGCCGACAGTTTATCGACATTGCAGGGAAGATTGTCTCTCACAGCGGCAAGATCATATTAAAATTGGCTTCAGCCTGTTTCCAGCAACTTCAGTTATCCAATCTGCTGGATCGTTGTTGCCGGGCTCCAGTTTTGCAAATCTGAAGCATGTTTGACCTGGCCGCAAAGCAACGCCAACAGGAGAGGTGCGCCTAATCGACTGAAATTTCGGCAAAAATTCATGTAAAACAATAAGGCGACAGAAACCCGCCTTCTTCATTGTGATCATTATCATCGTAAGAAGAGGTGACAGCTCTCACAAGTAGTTAGGGAGCGTTTGCCCTCATACGCAAAATGATGAATCGCTCAATTTAGGTACATCCTAAATTGAGGTACATTTCAGTATTCCGGTGGATCTCAGTAAGGTATAGAGTATACAGACATCGTAAACGTGTAGCCAATTAGGTGCAAAATTTTGGTAACCGTTCAGCAGCACCACATCTTCGTCCGTTTTGGCCTTCTCACATAGAGGGACTATAGCTCAAAAGCCTAAACGAACAAATCTGCAGCACTGCTGAACGGTTACAGGCCGTGGGATTTGCAACTTTTGTGCCCCCCGGTGAACGCTTACAAATTTGGGACAATGAGCTTCGATTCCAGTCCTGAGTCAGGTTCAATGGTTCATGGACAGTTTTTCAGGTTCTTGCCTGGCCGAGCGAACGGCTCAAAGGAGATATCAGCCATGTCATTTATTCAGCTGCCGAACAACCATGCCAACAGGCTCATCAACCATGGACCGACCATCCTTGTCACATCCAGACATGGAGACAAAGCCAATATCATGACCGCTGCCTGGGTTATGCCTGTGAGTCATTCACCGCCTATGGTGGCAACGGCTATAGGGCCAAAACGGTTTTCCCATGACATGATCATGGCCAGCGGTGAGTTTGCAATCAATATTCCGAACATAAACCTTCTTGAAGAGGTATGGTGCTGCGGTACTGTATCCGGCAGAGACGTTGATAAATTCGAGCACTGCGGGTTGCATGAGGTGGCTGGTTCTCAGATCAAGGCCCCGCTCGTCAAGGAGTGTATCGGCGCGATCGAATGCAGGCTGACCAGCCATCCCACGGCCGGTGACCATACAATCATGGTTGGAGAAGTACTGGCGGTCTGGGCCAGGCCGGGCGTTTTTGTGGAACGGCTGCTTGTGGAGAACGAGGAGGCACAGACCCTCCATCATCTTGGCGGCAGGGAGTTCTGCTCACCAGGATCCGTTGTCAAGATATAATAGAGTGAATAATACAGAAGCTATTAAAAACTCTATAATTTCAACCAATTGTAGAAATTCCGAGACGTTTCAATAAATCCTCTCGTAGAACCTCTACTAATGTGTTTGCCTTGAGATCCTCGATCCTGAAATATCTGGCCCCCATTCGGACAGATAATTGATGAGCTAGTCCAAAGGAAATCAGCCCCGATTTTTCAACGTCAACTACGGCTGTATTGACTCGGGTATCATTTTTTATCTCCTCTGCCACTTCCATAGCCTCGGAAAGAGGTTTACCACCATATTGACTCACATTGCCCTTTCCGTCAGAGATAAGTACGAGTAAGGGATAGATATTCGGCTCTTTTCGGAATGGCAATCAAAAAGTGTACCAGTTTCGGTAAAGTAAAAGTGTACCACCCGCAGGTTAATCTTTCGGACTACTTGAACAATGGATTAAAAGCGACCGTGCCGGATCGCATTAATCCTTATTGGTTAGCAGACCGTCTTCCCAGGTCCATTCGGCGCTTCCTCGGCGACAACCAGCCCACCGAACGGGACTTTACCATAGAATTGCATGAACCAAACCGAAGTGTAGGGCGAATCCGGTGCCTCACCCCAAGCATACAGAAACGTGCCCTCTCCGATTTCTCGAACATTCTGCTTATCTACTGAACTTGCGACCTTTCTCAGAAGTCCTTCGTTGCTCTCGATCGTCACCGCCGGTGTGACGCGGTAGCCGTCCGGGACTCGTCGCCCGAACACGTGATAGAACAATCCAAGGGTCAGCCTTCGCACAAACGTGGCGAAGCGGTCTTTGTCCAAGAGGAACACGTCTCGTTGGCCGAGATATATACCTCCCTTCGTGCTGACGTCAGTGCGGTGTAGCGATTCAAGAATACTACTCCGGAAACCGGTAGCTCTATCGCGGTTCATTCCTCGAATCACTTTATCGAGGAGTTCTTCGCCGCGGCCGGTATTCGATACGTCTTCTCTCATTTGGACTACTGCTTGAACGTATTCGTCGTCGTATCCGAATAGCGAGTTGCATTCCTGACATGACGGCACAGTGATCAGCTCGCTGGGCCGTGGTTTCGGAAAGAACCCTTTCGGCGGCACATGATCAACAGTT
>JAJRVC010000516.1 GCA_024277475.1 Deltaproteobacteria bacterium | reverse complement strand
CTTTTTGACAAATTTCACTATCATAATATTGTCATGAAATATGCCGACGGAACCAAGGGATGGCAGGACGAAAGCCCTTTCGATGGGATTATTGTGACTGCCGGTGCCCCACAAATTCCTGATGTGCTGATCAACCAGCTGGGAGAAGGCGGCCGATTGGTGGTTCCCGTCGGCAACCAGCATACCCAGGAGCTTATAAAAATTTTTCGAGACAACCAAGACATCCGGCAGACCAGTTTAGGCGGATGCCGATTTGTCAAACTCGTTGGAGAACATGGATGGAAGGAAGGTTGAATTAGAATACGTATGAAAGAAAAATTCATGGGTACATGGAAAACCGCATTTTTTGAAAGTCCGGGTCCAGTCTCAGGCAGAAAAGCAGTTTCGCTCGCTTTAAAAGGTATCTGCATGGGATCAGCGGATGTCATTCCCGGGGTTTCCGGGGGCACCATTGCCTTGATTACCGGGATATATGAGGATCTGATAGCGGCCCTGAAGTCATTGGATATAAAAATGGTTCGAAAGATACTTACCCTCGATATCAAAGGAGCCGTTGCAGACGTCCATATCCGTTTTTTACTAACCCTGTTTTCCGGAGTCGTTGTGGCGATTTTAAGCCTGGCACAGCTAATGAACTATATGCTTCACTACCATCCGGTGCCGATATGGAGTCTTTTCTTCGGTCTCATCGTGGCTTCGATTCTGATGGTCGGTAAACAGGTCTCCCATTGGCGGGGCAAAGCCGGTATTTGCTTTGTTGCCGGGATATTGGCGGCCGCCGTTATTGTCAACCTGATACCGATCCAAACTCCCGAAGCGCTCTGGTTTATATTTCTTTGTGGTGTTGTGGCCATCTGCGCCATGATATTGCCGGGAATCAGCGGTGCGTTTATTTTGCTGATTTTAGGGAAATATGAATTCATTACCGCAACCCTGAAAAATCCGTTTCTGGTGCAAAATATCATAGTAATTCTGGTTTTTTGTCTCGGGTGCACTGTAGGATTGGCGGGATTTTCCAGAGTATTGAACTACCTGCTTGGAAAGTTTCATAATTTGACCCTGGCGTTTTTAGCTGGTCTGATTACCGGTTCTTTAATGAAAATTTGGCCGTGGAAGGAGGTCCTTGAAACCCAGGTAATCCGGGGAAAGGCGCATATAATTTGGGGCCGACCGATCATGCCGGATACTTTCGGTGGTGAATTTTACTTTGCGATAGTTCTTATGGTATTAGGATTCTTAGCCATATTGATCATTGAAAGGTGGTCAAAAAGCGGGTTTTAGCGAGTGTCGATCAATCATCGGGAAGAGCAGTCCAAACTTTAGCAATTAAACTCAGGCAACGGAAAGGAGCATGTCATGGGCAAGCAGAAAAAATTAGAGGATGCTTTAAAAACCCTGAAAGAGACGATGTGCGATCTGACTTCTCTGGAGGTTCAGACCTACACCGGCAACCTTGATGTTGCGGTGACCGATCAAGTCGGATCTACAAAGTTCGAGGACATACTCGAAAAAGTCAGGGTTGCCGGAACGCTGAAGCTGGTGGCTGTAACAAAAATCAATTTCGACGGGGACGGCATGGTACTGGTGCCGCCTCAGGCCATGCCGGATCACGTCCGCGATGCCCATGATGCTGCGGTCGCGGCAGGTTTGGAGGTGCGTGCGGGGCTATTGGAGCTTTTTTCCGAAATGACCGGACTGGTCATCGGCAAGGTATAGTCGTAGTGAGTTTCGATTTCAGCCAGGGGCTGGAGCGTTTCAGCCGAATAGCCGATCCGGCGGTCAGCGCACCGAAATCCGTGGACATGATCATCAGCCGGATAGGTGCGCTTGGTGCAGACCTCACACAATCAGAGGTAAACGGGCTGTTTGTACCTCTGCCGATTGAAAAACCCAAAAAATCAAAAGACGTCTCTCGCATTAAAACCATTCGAAACCGTCTTGCCAACTTAGGATATCTGCCTAAAGACTCAGGCCGACGCTATGTGGATAAAAACCTTGAACAAGCCGTCCGCTGGTTTCAGGAAGAAGCTGGTCTGGAAGTGGACGGCTGGGTCGGTGAACAGACCTGGAGCGCGCTGCAGGAACTGGTCAGTTTTGAAAGTCCGAGTAATCTGCTGCGCTGGTTTCGCGGCAGGCAAATCAAAGCGCCTCTGAAACGGGCAATAGGGTTGCGCCTGTTTGTGCTGGGCCTGATGGAAAAGACGCCAGCCAGCCGGCCGGCCGATCCAACTGAGGGTATGGAGGCATTCGGCCGGGTTTGGAAGACACTGAATTTAGGGCCGGTGACATCCCGGGCTTCGATTTCACTGGAGTGGGTAGCGCGACTTTTTGACCAAGACGGTTTGGTTGGTCGGTTGGCGAGTGCAAGGGTTCCTCCGAATTTGCAGGAGCGCCAATCGATACACGGCTTTTTACTGAATGCCGCTAAAATCGAACTGTGGCTGGCAGGTTATAAAGTTAGACCCAGCGGGTATGACTTGCAACCGCGCTCCTTGGGTGACGACAGATCAGATTCAAGCATCTGGATGATCTCTTCTTCCATGACCAGATACCTGCGCTTGAAAAAAAACATGCGCTTTTATAAGGCGTTGTTGTATTTTTGGAAAGATCATGAAACGGAAAATGATAAAATCAAGGCACTCACAGCTGATTTTATGGACACGTTTCCCTTGTTTTTTCAGATGATTGCGACGGAAATTCAAGCCGCTGCTGTCATGACCCTATCAGAAAAGCAGGCCGAAATCGAACGTATTCTTAAGGAGTACCTGGAAAAGATCCCTACGGTCTGGGACCATGTCCACGAAATGGGTAACCGCATATGGGACGGCATTCGTCGTGTCTGGGGATGGCTGAAAACTCTGATGCGATCCGGTGTCAAAAAAGTCATCACCCTTGGCAGCAACCTATCCCGGCTCATCTATGATTACGCTTTAAGTGCTTATTCCGTGGTTTCAAATGTTTTTAAAAGTTTTGGTGCTATGGTTCGTTCCATCACGAATCCGGTGGTAGACGGCTCTGATCTAAGACATATTGTGATGTTCCACGATAAAGATTTCGACTTCAGGGTGGTCGTCAATTCCTCAGCAGAATCCAAGGTAGTGAAGGCACTTACCGGAAAGGTCCGCAGGCAGACGCGACTGTTTGTTTTTGCCTGTCATGTGCTTAACATTGTCATTTCCGTCACGATGACGGTGATACAAAGCGGGATGACCGGATACGCCGGTCTGATATTTGTCATGATAAGATCAAAAAAACAGCTGGACCGCATCATGGGGTTGATTAAAGAATATCAATGGGTTTTCGGTGATTAGCGTCTCCTTCTTCCCAGCGGATTCCGCACCGACCCCCCCCCGCCGATTATTTAACCGCACAGCCTGCAATTTATCAACGGATCGCGGTTTATTCGGAAATTTTCCGGTACTTTTCTCTGATTTTTTTTTCCACCAGAGGCGGTACCATACCTTTGATACTGCCGCCGAACTGGGCGGCCTGTTTAATGATGGATGAACTGGTGTATATCCATCGCAGACCGGTCATCAAAAAAACTGTTTGGACTTCCCGATTGAGCCGTCGATTCATGAGCGCCATCTGAAACTCATACTCAAAATCCGATAATGCGCGCAGTCCGCGAAGAATGGCCTGGGCTTTTCGGTGGTTGGCATAATCCACTGTAAGACCATCAAAGTTGTCAATTTCGACATTGGAAAAGTCCTTCATACTTTCCGTCAACATTTCTCGGCGTTCCTCAAGGGGAAAAAGAAATTTTTTGCCGGGGTTGGTCAGTATGACAACGATAATTTTGTCGAAAAGCTTCAGCCCTCTCTCAACAATGTCCAGGTGTCCGTTGGTAACAGGATCGAAAGAGCCCGGATAAATTGCAATTTTTTGCATGTCCATGATTCCTTTTTAAAAACGTTGTTCCATTCGCCCAGCACAAGAGCGGCTATTAAACCCCAATCCGGGTGAGCCGGTTGGAGCGAAGCGTAAATCCCGATTTACTGGGGAATTGACTATTGAATAATTAATCTAATGCAGTAAATTATATAACCGCTGTCCTGGTGAACGCACCATTTTCTGGATATATCTATCGGTGAACTCAGAGCATGGGATCGATTTTGCAATGTTAGCGTATACCAGCGCGCAACCTGCCCCTCATACCACATAATTTAAAAATGAAACAAGGGTTTTCCCGTATCTGCGCTGATCTGAAATTTCAAACGGTAACTGATTCTTCACGACAGGCTCGAGGTATGAATGCTCGACAACAATCCGGGCACCATACCCCATGGATTGACTTCTGTGAAGATTGAACAATGTGGGTTCTATCATATTTTTATTGTAGGGTGGATCCATAAATATCAGGTTAAAGGCAGGTCGCAATGAAGCCAGGCAGTTTAAGTTACGGGTGAGGTCCCATCGGAAAATTTTTGACAGGCTATCAAGAGAAAGGCTTTTAATATTTTCTTGCAAAACGGAAATTGAATCATTATCAACATCCACAAAAACGACCGATTCGGCTCCACGGCTCAAGGCCTCGATACCAAAAGCACCGGTTCCGGCAAACAGGTCCAGCACCATCGATTCCTGAATTTGGGAAGCAAGAATATTAAATATCGCCTCCCGAATTCGATTGGCCGTGGGTCGGGTTTTATTGCCCCGAACCGACCGAAGCTTTCTGCCTTTCAACTCTCCTGCAATAATTCGTAAGGCCATTTAATTCCGAACTTGGTACAGATATCGTTGATTGGTTATAGATATAGATTTATTCCATGTTTTCAATATTCAATAGTCAATTCCGGAGCGGACCACGGACGGCAGTCTACGGACGAATTGAGTTTCAGCGCAATTTGTTGCCTTTGAAATTTTTGATTTTTTTGTGTAAAAAACTGCGTCCAACTCCGATGGCTTCAGCTGTTTTGGTGACGTTGTTGCTTTGCTGCATCAGTTTTCGAGCGATAAATGTTTGTTCAAAGGCCAATCTGGCTTCTTTCAGTGTATCAAAATCAAGGAATTGATATTCGGTCAAATCGTTGACCAGATTGGCACCCATGTCATAGGCATCCGGTATATCATGGCTGTCAATTGCATCTCCATCCACCAGAATGGCCAGGCGTTCTACCAGATTTTTCAGCTCCCGCACGTTTCCAGGCCAAGAATATTTGCTCAGGATCTCAAGTGCACCAGGGGTTATCTTTTTTCTTCTGCCGCGATTTTGGATCGCAAAATCTTCTAAAAATGTTTCTACCAGGATGGGAATATCCTCCGCCCGTTGTCTTAAAGGCGGTACATGGATGGGTAAAACATTCAACCGGTAAAAAAGATCCTCTCTGAACCCGCCCTTTTCGATTTCCTCCTCAAGATTTTTATTGCTGGCCGCAATGACCCTTACATCCACGCTAATCGTACGACTACCACCCACCCGCTGGATTTTTTGTTCCTGGAGCACTCTCGAAATTTTAGCCTGGGTATTAAGGCTCATATCTCCGATTTCATCGAGAAAAATGGAACCATTGCTGGCCAGTTCGAATTTGCCGATTTTTTTTGAGGTCGCACCTGGAAAGGCATCTTTTTCATGACCGAACAGCTCGCTTTCAATCAGGTTTTCCGGGATTGCCGCACAACTGACATCAATCAGCGGCTGATCGGCCCGTGGACTCAGGTGGTGGATCATTCGGGCGACAAGTTCTTTTCCCGTGCCGTTTTCGCCGATGATCAATATCCAGGTGTCTGTAGCGGCGGCTTTTGCGATATTATTCTTCAGTTCTAGGGTCTTTGGGCTGTTCCCATTGATTGAATTTTTTTCCAGCGTTTTCTTGCGAAGGTATTTGTTTTCTTCTTCGAGACGCCTGAAATTCAGTGCATTGTTTATGGCCACGATTACCTTATCGATTGAAAGCGGTTTTTCGATGAGATCAAATGCGCCCAGTTTGGTCGCTTTAACGGCGGTTTCAATGGTTCCGTGCCCGGTAATAATAATTACCTGAATATTCGGGTTTTCTTTTTTGATTTCCTTCAGTGTTTCAATGCCGTCGATTCCCGGCATCCAAATGTCAAGTAATACAAGATCGGGGGGATCCACCTCAATAGTTTTTAAAGCCTCGTAACCATTTGCGGCCGTGGTTACCTCAAAGCCCTCATCTGAAAGCAGACCGCCCAAACTCTGTAGTATGGACGATTCATCATCAACAATTAAAAGGGATGGAAACATGAGCTATCCTTTAACTCAATTCATAAGCCACCCCGACCTGTCGGGATGAGAATTTAAAAGGTTCTACCGTTACCGCGAGGGCATGTTTGACGGGTGCAAATCTGAACGATGTCGGCGGCTTATGAATTGATATAAAATTTTTTTGCATATTTTTTCAATTTGTTGGTATACGCTGGCAGAACAACCACTACCAAATACGGCTGAGGAAAACAAGATACTTGCCAATGGTTAGTCGGTCAAGTGGGCATCAAAACCAACAGATCCGATAAAACAGAGATTAAAAAAAATTTAAAAATCAGCGACCCCCAGCAGAGGTGGCCTGCCCCCTTCCAAGGGCCATCCTCACGCGCCCAGCTATGCTGGGGGTCGCTGATTGGTGTTTAGAGTTTTGGATGTTAATGTGTGATTAACCTGGACTGTTGAGCTCATTCATATTGCCGGTTGTTTGTTGGCCGTTGTAAAGAATTCGAGAAGCTCTGCAGTAGAATAAATTCATATATTGATAACTCCGAGCAGTTGATTTAAGACAAAGCGTTTTTAAAGACAACTAAACTAAACCACGGCCGACTGATTAATTACGCATCATACCGGCAACTCAATAACAAATTTTGCACCGCAAGGAAAGTTATCCTGAACACTGATAACCCCATTATGATCGGCAATAATGGTACTGACAATGGTAAGTCCCAGCCCCATTCCAGACTTTTTTGTTGAAAAATTGGGTTCGAACAAGCGGGTTTTATCCTCGTTTGAAATTCCCGAACCGTTGTCGGCTACTTCTAACCGAATTCGCCTTAAAATAGGATCATGAGAGACGGCGAAAGAAACGAAACCCTCGTCTTTAATGGCCCCAATGGCATTGTCTATCAGGTTGATCAAAGCCTGTTTGATCTGTTGGCGATCGAGATTTAGCGATGGGATGTCGCTTGTATTATTGATTTCAAACTTAATGTCGGGATGCCCTTCGCGATATAACGCGACTGTTTCTTCAATAATCGGAAGCAACTCACATGGCTTGGGATTGGCGCTCGGGAAGCGTGCAAAAGACGAAAATTCGTTCACCAGATTTCGAATCAAATCCACATGATCAATGATGGTCTGGGTGCATTCATCAAACACCGGTTCATTGAGTTGCCGGGAATATTTGCGTTTCAACCGCTGGGCTGAAAGCGTGATAGGGGTGAGGGGATTTTTTACCTCATGAGCAATTCGGCGTGCAACTTCCCGCCAGGCAGCCATACGCTGTCCTTTTTCCATTTCGGTTAAATCGTCAAAAACCATCACCACACCCATATGCTGGCTGGCATCATCTTTTAAAACACTCACGGTTGCCAAAAAGCTGCGTGGTCTTCCCTCGATGATCAGTTTTAGCGGTATCTCAATGGTTGCATCCCGTACCAGGGAAAGATTGCCCATTATTTCATCGGCTATATCCTGGTTCTGTAATTTTAACAAGGTGTTGAAGCTTTTATGCAGGACCTCCTCGGCTTTGATGCCCAGCATCTTTTCAGCGGATTTATTGATGGTGGAAACCATCCCGTCCGCATCCAGGGTGACCACCCCGGCAGAGACACTCTTCAGGACAAACTCTATATAGTGCCGCTTTTCTTCAATTTCGATATTTTGTTCTTTTAGCATGCGCGCCGACAACTCAAGCTGCTCTCTGCCGGTTCTAAGATCCCTGGTCATTTTATTGAAGGATGTAACCAGGCTTCCAATCTCATCATCGGCAACGGAGGCGATGGTGAAACCAAGCTCACCTTCGGCAACCCTGCGGGTACCTTCGGCCAGCTCCTTGATGGGTATGCTGATGGTTTTAGCAAGGTAGAATCCAAACCAGATTGCACAGAACAATACCAGCAACGCCACAATGGAAAGAGAGATGTAATAAGTGATTTGAATCGGTTTTTTGTACTGTTTGATTTGCTGGTATTCTTCAAATCCCCGTGAAATGGATTCCAAATTCCGGTGTAAATCCGGTGGGATCAAGATCGTCACCACCACAAATCCTTCGACTTCAGAAGCATTCACGCCAAATGGAACCGTGCCGATGGTTTTAATAGATTCACCTGATGGAATTTTCTGGATGATGGAGTGAACAGCGCTGAGATGTGCTTCCTTTTGCAGGGTTTCCGCGGAAACGATACCAAAATATTCGTTTTCCAATTCTGAAGACAATGAAAACGTCATCCGCTGGGTATTGGCAGCGTAAACCTCTACACCGTCAAGATTAAATTCCCGCTGGACCACTCGGATGTATTGGACCAGGTTTTTTTCTTTGGCAGGGTTCAACAATTTCTTGGTTTTTATTTGATATGAAATTCTTTCAAGAAAAAACTGATTGTTCTGCTCGACCCGGTCGTATAATCTGCCGCCGACCCGCAGTGAATTCTCAAGAGCCTGTTCGACAGGGACGCTGAACCAGAACTCAATGCTGGTTGTAATGAAGTTGATTGAAAAGA
This sequence comes from Deltaproteobacteria bacterium, assembly GCA_024277475.1. The sequence goes on along the minus strand of JAJRVC010000516.1, from coordinate 6,021 downwards.
AAAACAGCACAACAGTCGGAACAATGGTTAGGACGATAAACGCCACTACCAGACGTGTTCGAAGTTTGGCGCCCATGACCTTGCGACGTCGGTCATAAAGCAATTTCACCAGATTGCGGAAAACCAGAAATATCAACAGGATCAGAAGCAGCAGGTTGATATTGATCAGGATAAACATCAAGATCGTGTTGGAGACGGGAATATCGGCGCCAAAACGAATCGTCCTGGTTTCAACAAACGTCAGCAGAGCCACCACAAAGAGGATGATAATGATAAGAATCCCTTCGCGCCTTCTACGTCTGCTGTCGGCGTCTCGAACAGGGCTTTTTTTCTTTTTGAAGATAGCGCTGATCATCATATTAGCGGGGAGGTTGCAGCTACCGCCATGTTGCATAAACAACATGGCAAAGAATAGCTAACGGTTTGTTATTATACCCGATATCATAGTAAAAGCACCATTTCCCGGATATCCTCCGTTGTGAATCCATCCGGCTTCGCTCTTCGAGCTGCACCGGGACAAGAAGCGTGGGGTCGATTTTGTACCCTTCGGGAGGGTTTAGTAAATGAAATCTATGCTATACCAATCGGTTTCAATGTCCCACAACGAGATGAAAAACAGAAGATAGTGCAGATAAAAAGGAAGGGTTTGCTTGCTCACCTCGGCCTTGGTTCTAAGTTGATATTGCAGCCCCTTTTCCAGCTGACCCAACGGTATAATCTTTAAGCTGTTGACTTCGGTCATCCATTTTTGAGCTTCATTAAACGATTTTGTCACCTCGGGCTCGTTGTTTCTCCATGATCGCTTGACAATGAATTCTCTTTTCAGGTTGTCGAATTTAATGGTGTGAATGACTGTGATATCGGCAATAACCGGATTGAACCACATGTTTCGAACACGGTTCAGTTTGGCTAAAAAAGAAAAAGTTGCAGGTACACCGCTTAAGATTGTCTTTTTCAATTTTCCACTGAAGGCACCCTCCAGATTTAAATATAAAAGCAGGTCGTCGCGGGTGTTGGAAACTGTGATGTTTGTCAGGGTTGCCTCCTGCGCAACCGCAGCGTCCCCGCATAAAAACAACAGTGCCAAAACCAGCGCACAGGCTGTCCGTTTCCTTAATGATAATACCATATGATTATTATGTTGGAATTTTATAATCTATTGAAATAACGGTGTGATTTTTGAATCCGTTGTTCTGATAAGCCGTATGGAATGATTCCAATATTCCAATTGGGGCGAAGTCCCCCTATCCTGATGAATGCCCAAAACTGCTGTTCAAACTCTAACGTTGGTCGTCTGGGTACCTTCCTGAAGGAACTCTTTTTTCGTATTGCTCACCCGTTGTCGAGTGAACACTCCATCAGATTACGTTGGATGTAACAGAATTTTTCAGGCTGGTTTTGGATTTCATTTTCGTTAAAATCAACACCGGTTTATTGCTTTTATTATTATCGGAAACCGAATTAAATGGCAAGTGATTTTACCATCTTGTGGGCAGGGTATGAGGAGAAGGGCAGGGTCAGGGTTTGCCAGCACGCTTTTTTATTAAAGAATTTTTTAAGGAAAGCATGATTAAATGCATGGCCCGATTTTTTTGTTACAATATGGCCCAAAATCGGCATGCCGAGAAGGGAAAAATCACCGATACAATCCAAGAGTTTGTGGCGAACAAACTCATCCCGATACCGTAACCCCTCCTCGTTTAAAATATCACTTTTATCGATGACCACAGCGTTGTCCAGGGATCCTCCTCGAGCAAGGCCGTAGCGTTTCATATACTCGACCTCATTCAGAAATCCAAATGTCCGTGCGCTGGAGATTTCACGTTTGAAAATGTGATCTACCACTTCAATCGAACAGGATTGCTTGCGGATGAGTCGGTGCTCAAATTCTATATTGCAGGTGATTTTAAACGTAGTATCCGGATAGATACCGACAAACTTACCATCCTGATCAAGCTCAATGGGTTTTTTCAGCACAAAAAAATGCCGCTCGGCCTTCTGCTCACGAATACCGGTTTCCAGTATCATCCGGGTGAAGGGGCCGGCACTGCCGTCCATTGCAGGCACTTCGTAGGAATCGAGTTCGACAATGGCATTGTCAATGGATAATCCGGCTAAACATGCCATCAGGTGCTCAATGGTAGACACAATGGCGCCGTCCAACCCGATAACCGTGGCCAGACTGGTGTCCACCACACAATTAAACCGGGCTGGAATAATGGGATTGTCCGGCAAATCCTTTCTGACAAATTTAATCCCGTGATTTATGGGTGCCGGTTTGAGCGTCAGATGAACTTTTCTGCCGGAATGAAGTCCAATTCCCGAACAGCTCACCTCTTTGTCCAAGGTTCTTTGATGGGTAGGTATGGCCATATTTGTGATATTTTCTAATGACAGTCTTTGATAAACTCAGTATTTTTTTATAATATGCCTGATGATTCCCAAAAGCAATCTATTTATCGAAACCGTTTAAAAGCTGGAATTACTATCCAAATGAGCACGAATGTCAACAAAAAGATTGTTCTGACGACCCTGATTTGTTATAGCATCCACCGGTTTGGATTCGGTTCTCCGGATTTTTTATTTTGGGAAAAAATCATAAGTTCCGGTGAAAGGAGGAAATTTGCTGGCCAAAGTTCTCAGCAGTGCGGTTCTTGGAATAGACGCCTATCGGGTGGAAGTGGAAGTCGATATCACTTCGGGGCTTCCTACGTTTACTACTGTTGGGTTACCTGAGACCTCGGTAAAGGAAAGCAAAGAACGGGTAAAATCAGCCATTAACAATTCGGGCTATCGGTTTCCAGACGACCGCATTACCGTAAATTTAGCTCCGGCCGATATAAAAAAAGAAGGCACTGGCTTTGATTTGCCAATCGCATTAGGCATACTGGCGGCGACCGGGATCATTCCGCAGAAAATTATTTCCCAGTATCTCATCCTGGGTGAGCTCTCATTGGATGGCCGTGTAAAACCGGTGAGAGGATCCCTGCCTATGGCGTTGGCAGCTAAAGAAGCCGGTTACAAGGCTATTATCGTTCCATACGACAATGGGCGCGAAGCATCGGTGGTCCACGACATAGATGTACTGCCGGTGACAACCCTATCCCAGGTGGTTTCTTTTTTAACGGGTTTTGTCCGCCTTGAGCCGGAAAAGACGGATGTGTCCGACATATTTGATAAGGAGGGTCAATTTGAGCTGGACTATGCTGAAGTCATGGGGCAGGAGCATGTCAAACGGGCACTGGAAATTGCCGCTGCCGGCGGCCACAATATCGTCATGATCGGTCCGCCCGGCTCGGGGAAAACCATGCTGGCAAAACGTTTACCGACTATTCTGCCACCGATTTCATTTGAAGAGGCCATCGAAACTACGAAAATATTCAGCGTAATCGGGCTGCTGGGTAAAGACCGGGCTTTAGTTACCAGACGACCGTTTCGTTCACCCCATCACACCATTTCTGATGCCGGACTCATCGGTGGGGGGCATATTCCGCGGCCCGGCGAGGTCAGCCTGGCCCATCACGGTGTGCTTTTTTTAGATGAGCTTCCCGAATTTAAGAAACATGTTCTGGAAGTGTTGCGTCAGCCGCTGGAAGATTTTAAGGTGACTATTTCCCGGGCAACAACCACACTGACTTACCCTTCAAGCTTTATGCTGGTGGCTGCCATGAATCCATGTCCGTGCGGATATTTTGCAGATCCCAAACATGCCTGTCGCTGCTCCTACCAGCAAATTCGCCGTTATCGGTCCAAGATATCCGGCCCGCTTTTAGATCGCATCGACATTCATGTGGAGGTCCCGGCGGTACCCTACAAAGACCTGATGAGGGAATCAAACGCCGAGTCTTCGGCCGAAATTCGTAAACGCGTGGCCGCTTCGCGCACCATTCAATCCAAACGATTTGCGCGAACAAAAATTTACTGTAACGCTCAGATGAGCAGTCGTCATATCAAAAAGCACTGCCAAATCGATACGGCTTCGAGAAACCTGCTGGAGTCCGCCATCGACAAACTGGGGCTTTCAGCCAGGGCTTTTAACCGCATTCAAAAAATTGCCCGCACCATCGCCGATCTGCAATCAGAGCAAAACCTCCAGGTCGACCATATCTCGGAAGCCATTCAATACCGCAATCTGGATCGAAACAGTCAGTTTAAATAGGTCCAGCCTTAACCGTTATCCAATAATGAATTTCCAGGGAGAGGTTTCACTGCCGCGTTTACAAACAACCTCGATCAGTGCTGGAACATCCTCATCAATGGCTTTTGACAACGCAGTTCTAAGTTCGTCTGGAACATGCACTCGGTATGGTTTTACTCCAAAACTATCAGCGAGCTTAACAAAATCCGGATTGACAAGATCCGCTCCGATCAGGTGACCATCGAATAAGGTCAGCTGATCCCTTCTGACGTTGCCAAATGCATTGTTATTAAAGACAATGGTAATGACACCAATATTGTGTTGTACGGCGGTAGCCAGTTCAGGCATACAATACATAAAGCCGCCATCTCCGGTTATCGAAACGACTGCTTTTTCCGGAGTTGCCACTTTTACCCCCAATGCAGTGGGGAGCCCGAATCCAAGGGTTCCCTGATATCCGGATGTAACATATGTGCGGGGTTTATAAACTGGAAAACCGAAATAGGATGTAAATCCCACCTGACAAATTTCTTTAACAAAGTATCCATCACGGGGCAGCACTTCGCGAATCACATCAAGGTGAGCCATCTGGGGCTGGATTTTGCTGATGAGTTTACGGCTTTCCAGTTTTGCTTGTGAAATTCGTTTCAGGTTGCCCTTTGAGCATGAAGCAAACGGGGCTATTCGTTCTGACAGGGATCTGGCCCCCACTGCCGAATCAGCAATAATCGCCACGTCGGGTTTGAAGCGATCCATCTCTTTAGGGTCGATATCGATGCGAATCACCTTTGGACCTGATTGGGGGCGATCATGGTACAGATTCATATTTCCCCATCGCATGTACTGCATTTCAAGTCTGGACCCAATACCAATCAGCACATCAGTCTTTTCCCACAACAATCGAGCCGCCGCACTTGATAGCCCCAGTTCATGATCTTCCGATACGATGCCGCGTCCGCTGCGAAATGCTGTAACCGGCGCATTCAGCAACTCGGCAAGATTCAAGACCTCAGCACCGGCATGCTGGGCACCGCCCCCCACCATTATCATGGGATTTTTTGCTCCTTTTAGGATTTTTACGGCCTCTTCGATCCGGTTGCCATCCGGTTTCGCGGGGTGAGGAGCCTGATAGCCGCGCCCCACGTCAACCGCCCATTCCTTTGCCATGGTATCCCAGCACATTTCCAGTGCAACGGGTCCGGGACGGCCATTGAGCATCTGCTCAAAGGCCCTGTTGGTAAGTGCTTGAGTATCTGCAGGATCATCGATCCGCTCCGCCCATTTTACCAGAGTCGATAGCGTAGCCCGTTGATCCGGAAGTTCATGCAGGTGTCCCCTTCCGCTCCCTAAAAAGGTGGAGGGTATCTGACCTGTCATACAATAGACCGGGGTATTGCTACCCCAGGCAGTGCATAATGCCGCCGTCGTGTTCAAAACACCAGGACCTGGAACCACCGCAAATGCTCCCGGTAAACCGGTTGCTTTGGCATATCCCATGGCCATATATCCTGCTCCCTGCTCGTGCCTGCTGATCACGGCATTAATTCCCGGCAGACGGTGTATCGCATCGAACAGAGGGTAGATCTGTGCTCCGGGAATTCCGAAAACGGTATCGATTCCGTTGGCCATTGCGGCCCGAATCATTGCTTCTCCGCCGTTCATTTGTCGTTTAGGGTCGGTCATGGGAGTTCTCCAGTTTCATGTATTAGTCTGATTGCTATATGATTACGGGTAGTTGTTTGAATAAACTTATGTTTCACTGCTGTCTGTATTTTCAAGTCTCGCATGAGCGCTGCCTCTGGCCAAAAAAAGGCCAGTCTGATCAAAAAAGAAACTTGGACAATGGTCAAAATTCAGTCAACCGCTGAGAGCGCAGAGACTTT
>JAJRVC010000515.1 GCA_024277475.1 Deltaproteobacteria bacterium | reverse complement strand
TGCACTCCGATCTCCCGGTCACACCGGTGGACCCGATATTTTCTATCCACAACGCCGTGAACCGAATTACCCGCAACGGCGAACTGCTTGGACCTGCAGAACGGATATCCGTTTTTGAGGCGCTCAAGGCCTATACGATTAATGCGGCTTACTGCAGCTTTGAAGAAAATATCAAAGGCTCCATTGAAGAGGGCAAACTGGCGGATTTTGCGGTGCTGTCGGAAAATCCGTTAACCGTGGAATCCGAAGCTATAAAAGATATCCGGGTTGAAGCAACTACGGTTGGCGGGCGTCTGGTTTATGGAAGTTACTAAGCCCATAGGCCGTTTTGATGTACAACATGCTGGTAAGTCCGTGAAACAAATGGTGTCATGAAAATCTGTTTGGGGAATAGGGTGTCAGATTTTCAGCTGGAAGTGGATCAGGGGGTGTCGGTTCTAACACTGAAACCTAATTTTGTCTTATTTGGAAAGGAGGAATGAGACTGAGCAATCGCTTAGAAGTTTAAACTGTAAATGAGAACTAAGATAAAAAAATTTTCAACTTCAGAAAGGAGAGACTCAAAATGAAACGATCCGGCATATTTGTACTTACAATGTTTTTGGCTGCTGTTATTTTGTTTTCATTACCGAGTGTTGTTTCCGCCGGTGATAAGAAGGGTGGAACGCTGGTGGCGGTAATCAACCACGCACCGCGTCATTTTAATGGAGCGGTACAGTCGGGAATTGCAACTATGTTCAGCGCCAGTCAGCTGTTTGCCACACCGCTTATGTTCGACGACAAGTGGCAGCCGCAGCCCTATCTGGCGGAGAGCTGGAAGATTTCAGATGATGGTCTATCGGTGACCCTTAATCTGGTCAAAGGCGCCACATTTCACGACGGCAAACCGATTACCTCGGAGGATGTCGCCTTCTCGATTATGACCATCAAGAAAAATCATCCCTTTAAAACTATGATGGCGCCTGTTGAAAAAGTGGACACGCCGGACGCACATACCGCTATACTTCGGTTGTCACGGCCCCATCCGGCCATCCTGCTGGCGATGTCTCAGCCCCTATGCCCTATTATCCCCAAACACATATTCGATGACGGCCAGGATATAAAGACCCATCCGATGAACATGAAGCCCGTAGGCTCAGGCCCGTTTAAGTTTGTTGAATATAAGCCTGGTGAGCATCTTATCCTGGAACGTTATGACAACTTCTTTTTGGGTGCTCCCTATCTTGATCGTTTTATCCTGAAAATCATCCCGGATTCGGTCAACCGGCTGACGGCCCTGGAACGAAAAGAAGTCAGCATGGACGCGTTTGTTGGAGCTGCGCGAGATATTAACCGGTATCAGAAACTAAAGCACCTTAAAGTCGAGGAAATGGGTGAGGCGGTCGGACCGAACAATTGGCTGGCGTTTAATCTCAAACGCAAACCGCTGGATGATAAACGCGTTCGTCAGGCAATCTCCTATGCCATCGACCGCGACTTTATCATCAATCGACTGCATCTCGGCATTTCGAAAATTTCCACCGGTCCGATCGTACCTGCCAGCCCTTACTATAGCGCAGAGGTCGAACACTACAATTTTAATCTGGAAAAGGCGAACGCCCTGTTGGATGAGGCCGGCTATCCTAAAAAATCCGATGGCATGCGGTTTTCCCTGACAATGGATTACATTCCCGGTCCTGTGGAGCAGCAAAAAAACCTGGCTGAGTACCTCAAGCCCAGCTTAAAAAAGATCGGGATCGATATCAAAATCCGCCAGGCACCGGATTTCCCGAGCTGGGCCAAGCGCGTTTCGGGCTGGGATTTTGATTTAACCATGGACAGTGCCTGGAACTGGGGCGATCCGGTCATCGGCGTCCATCGCACCTATCTGAGCAGCAATATCCGCAAGGGGGTCATCTGGTCGAATACTCAGAATTATGTCAATCCCAAAGTTGACGAACTGTTGGCGCAAGCCGCAGTAGAGACTGATCTTGCCAAGCGTAAAGCACTTTATGCCGAGTTTCAGAAGATTGTGGTGGATGAAGCGCCGATTGCCTATATCAATGTACCCCCTTTTTACATAGCTTACGATAAACAACTGAAAAATGTGAATACCACCATCTGGGGATCTATGTCACCAATGCATGAGGTGTACTGGGACAAGTAAGCCCTGGATAGTAAAGAATCCTGGCCAGAGGAGCAGGCTTTTCAATGTTAGAATAACTCCAGAGTTATCCGCCGTCGGCTTCGGATTCACTGCAAGCTGAAAGATTCGGGTCCGGGCCGGCAGCTGGTAGATCAAAGTTGAAGGTGCAATCATGAGGTTTTTGACCACATTGATCAGACGGGTCCTTTATGCACTTATTCTGTTGATCGCAGTACTAGTGCTGAATTTTATGCTTATCCATCTTGCGCCGGGCGATCCGGCGGATGTCATTGCCGGTGAAATGGGTGGCGCAACCGAGGAAATTTTGGCTGAGATCCGGACCGCCTATGGGCTGGATAAACCGATCACCGAGCAACTGCTTGTATATCTCGGCAAAGTCGCCCGAGGTGATTTGGGACATTCATTTTACTTTAACCAGCCCGTGACCGATCTGATTTTACAAAGGGTTGGCGCAACCATTTTGCTGGTAATTACCGCTCTGGTGCTTTCCGTTTATGTGGGCACTTTCCTGGGAGTATTGGCATCCAAGAAACCCACCGGTACCCTCAGTCATTTTGTGACCATCCTTTCGCTCCTGGGCTACTCCGCCCCGGTGTTTTGGACCGGCATGATGCTGTTAATCCTATTTGCGTCGTGGCTACCAATCCTTCCGGTGTCGGGGATGTACAACGTGGCATTAGAAGGGGGCCGGCTGGCCAGAACTTTCGATATCCTGCACCATTTAATACTGCCCATGGTGACCCTTTCAATCATCTACCTGGCCCAGTACAGCCGGCTGGCACGTGCAAGCATGCTGGATGTGCTGGGCTCGGATTATATCCGCACGGCGAGAGCAAAAGGTGTCAGCGAACGTATGGTCATTTACAAGCACGCTTTAAAAAATGCGATCCTGCCGATTGTGACCATGGCGGGACTTCAAATGAGCTATTTGTTTTCGGGTGCAATATTAGTGGAAACCGTATTTAACTGGCCCGGGTTGGGGCGATTGGCTTTTGAATCGATCTTGCGCCGCGATCATCCCACCATTCTCGGTATTTTGTTTTTCTCAACCTTTATCGTGATTATCGCCAATCTCCTGACCGATCTCTCATACCGCCTGATCGATCCACGTATTCACGCAGGTGCCAAATGAGGAATTTGTGAAAATGAATTCATCCGATCAAAATAATTCCGACGATTTTGTGCCGGTCGAACATCCTTTTAAAGAGATGTGGCGTATGTTCTTCAGGAACAAAGCCGCACTGTTCGGCCTGGGCTTGCTCTTGGCCATAATTTTGATGGCATTCATAGGGCCGTTCTTATATCGTATCGATCCATTTGATATCGTGTGGGCGCCGCTGGCCCCGCCGGGCGAGGAGGGGGTTTTACTTGGTACGGATTATCTCGGGCGGGACATATTGGCCGGTATCATTCACGGTGCCAGGGCCACCCTGGCGGTTGGTGCGGCAGCGGCATTGTGTACCGTTTTCATTGGTGTCACTTTAGGTGCCACTGCCGGTTTTTATGGTGGCTGGGTGGACACTGTGCTGATGCGGATCACGGAATTTTTTCAAGTTCTGCCGCCGCTGTTGTTTGCCATGGTACTGGTGACCCTGTTTGCACCCAACCTGATGACGATATCCCTTTCAATCGGGGTTGTCTCCTGGCCGAGTGTGGCGCGCTTGACCCGCAGTGAATTTTTAAAAATTCGTGAAAGAGAATATGTTATGGCGGCCCGGTCGATCGGGTCACGCAATGGGCGCATCATCTGGCGGGTCATTCTGCCGAATGCACTGCCGCCGTTGATTGTAACTGCAACTTTGATTATCGGAGTTGCCATTTTGTTTGAAGCGGGTCTGAGCTACCTGGGCCTCAGTGATCCGAACATCATGAGCTGGGGATTTATGATCGGCTCCAGCCGTGATTATATATTTGAATCCTGGTGGGCTGTCACATTCCCCGGTGTGGCTATTTTTCTCACCGTATTGGCCGTCAGTTTGGTGGGCGATGGGTTGACGGATGCATTTAACCCAAAGCTGAGGCAATTATGATCGATACGAATACACTTCTTCAAGTTCAAGGCTTGCGGGTTGAATTCGACGTTCGCCAGGGCGTCGCCACGGTGATTAACGATCTCAGCTTTTCCCTGCATCGCGGTGAGACGTTAGGCATCGTGGGTGAGTCGGGATGCGGTAAAAGTGTCACGGCCCTTGCCATTATGGGATTGGTACCATCACCGCCGGGACGTGTGGCATCCGGCAGCATATTGCTGGAGAGTGAAAACCTTCTCGACGCAGATGAAAGCAGACTTCGTCAGGTGCGTGGAAACGACATTTCGATGATTTTCCAGGAACCGATGACCTCTTTGAATCCGGTTTTCAAGATCGGTCATCAAATCGCTGAGACTATCCGAATTCATCAAGGATTAGACCGGCGGGCCGCCGATGCCAGGGCCATTGAAATGCTTCAGGCGGTCGATATCCCTGCTGCCGAACGCAGAGCCAATGAATATCCCTACCAGCTTTCCGGAGGCATGCGACAGCGTGTCATGATTGCCATGGCGTTGGCCTGTAATCCCAAGGTGTTGATTGCCGATGAACCGACGACGGCTTTGGATGTTACGGTGCAAGCGCAGATTTTTGATCTTTTGAAAGACATCCAAAGACGGACTGAGGCGGCCATCATTTTCATCACCCATGACATGGGATCTATCGCTGAGATGGCGGATCGGGTGGCTGTGATGTATGCAGGACGTAAAGTGGAAGACGGACCCGTTGACAAACTTCTAATAAATCCCAAACATCCATATACCAAAGGCCTCATAGCCTGCGTTCCCCATCTTGAGAAAGATCTTTCGACGGAACGGCGTCCGCTGATGGAAATTCTTGGGGTGGTGCCCTCGCTGCTGTTGCGGGATAAAGGATGCCCCTTCGCACCGCGCTGCAAATACGCCATGTCCAAATGCAAGGATGCCATGCCGCCGGAATTTGATCAGGGGGCGGGGCATACGACCGCCTGCTGGCTGGAAGCCCCCGAAGGTGACGGTCGCGACCACCCGCCGGAAGTGAACCAAGAAAGTAAACTCAAGACAAACGGGCTGCTCAGCGGGGTTGTCGCAGGGGATAAACCTTCAGAAAATACTCTGCTGCAGGTGAAGGACTTAAAAATTCATTTTCCGCGGCGTAGAAAACATCCATTTGCAAAGCGCTCGCTGGTTTATGCCGTGGACGGCGTATCCTTCCGGATTCGTCGGGGCACCACATTTGGAATTGTCGGGGAAAGCGGCTCCGGCAAGACAACCACCGCACTAGGGATCATGCGCCTTCTGGATATCACATCAGGGCAGGTGTTCCTTGGCGGCGATGATATTACCCATGTTGAAGGAGCCGCTTTAAGGTACCTGCGGCGCCGGTTGCAATTTATTTTTCAGGATCCTTACTCGTCTTTGAATCCACACATGCGCGCCGGGGCCATCGTTCGGGAGCCGATGGATTTACTCGAAGTTGGTGAAAAATCAAATCGAGATTCACGGGTGGCAGAATTGTTTGCGAATTCCGGTCTGCGGCCCGAGCAACGTGCGTATTTCCCCCATCAGTTTTCAGGCGGTCAACGCCAGCGCATCGGAGTGGCCCGCGCACTGGCCAGCCGACCGGATCTGATCGTCTGCGACGAGCCGGTCTCTGCCCTGGATGTCGCTATTCAGGCCCAGATGTTGAACTTACTCTGCAACTTGCAGCAGGAATTTAATCTTACTTATCTGTTCATCTCGCACGATCTTGGCGTTGTGCAGCATATCTGTGATGAAATCGCTGTCATGTACCTGGGTAAGATTGTAGAACAGGCGGATCGAATCTCTTTATTCAAACATCCTTTGCATCCCTATACCTGGGCGCTTCTTTCAGCAGTTCCATCCGCAAAGCCGGGAGAAGCAAAAACGGGGGAACGGGTCCGCCTGAAAGGAGATCCTCCCAGCCCCATCGACCCCCCCCCGGGCTGCCGCTTTGCACAGCGCTGTCCGTTTGCCGAAGCCGGCGCAAATTGCTGGTCGCAAATGCCGCCTTTGCGTGAAGTCCAAAACGATCATAAGGTCGCCTGTCACCGGGTAAACGATGACGGAGTAGCGCCGCAGGATAAAATAATTGCCTGACGCAAAGGCATCACAATCGAAGTTTTGATTTTCCAAAATGCAAGTTGGCAGCTATATCCTAAAAAGTGACTCATCCGGTCAGATTAATCCATTTTAAGCGTGAAATTTTGCTTGACAGCCAACTGAAATCTGATGTATTAGATATCAATAGATAATTAAATGTCTCGGAATTTCTACAACCTGCTGAGAATATAGGCGTTTTTGGGGGCTTATGAATTTGCCCCGGAAATGGAATAATGGAATGGCGGAACGATGGAATATTGGTTTTCAAAAGGATGTTAACCATTTTTATTTTATCGTCAATCCCGCCGGTGGCGGGACCATTAATCCAACATTGCATTATCCCAGAACCCATTATTCCAGCATTCCAACATTCCAATTGGGGCGAAGCCCCTAAGTTCTATAATAAATTTAAAATTTAAGGAGGATACAAATGGGCAAGGTAAAAATGACCACCGAAGAGGCTTTTATCAAAGTTCTTCAAATGCACGGAATCGACAGCGCATTTGGTATTATTGGATCGGCGATGATGCCGGTCACTGATCTGTTTCCTAAGGCAGGGATCACTTTCTGGGATTGTGGGCATGAATTCAGTGCAGGAATGATGGCGGACGGTTTCACCCGTGCTTCCGGTAAAATGAGCATGCTTGTTGGTCAAAACGGCCCCGGCATCGCTAATTTTGTTACACCGGTAAAGGTAGCCTACTGGAACCACACACCCCTCTTGGTAATAACCGCCCAGGGGGCAAACATGACCATGGGACAGGGCGGTTTCCAGGAAGTTCCCCAAATGGCAATGTTTGAAGACATGGTTGCCTACCAGGAAGAAGTCCTCCATCCTTCCCGTGTGGCCGAGGTGCTCAATCGGGTGATCCTACGTGCCAAGCGTGCCTCCGCTCCAGCCCAGATCAACATACCGCGAGACTTCTGGACCCAGGTAATCGAAATTGAACTGCCCCCTGTTGTTGACTTTGAGCGTCCGGCAGGTGGCGAGAAAGCTATCGCCCGTGCAGCCGAGCTTTTATCCAAAGCCAAATTTCCTGTAATCCTGAATGGTGGTGGCGTTGTGATCGGTGGTGCAATCAAAGATACAATAGCGCTTGCCGAGCGCCTAGACGCTCCGGTCTGTTGCAACTACCAGCACAATGACGCTTTTCCGGGCAGCCACCCGCTGTTTATGGGTCCTTTGGGTTATAACGGTTCAAAAGCTGGAATGAATACTATTTCCAAGGCTGATGTGATCTTGGCCCTGGGCAACCGACTGAATCCTTTCTCAACCCTGCCATGTTACGGAATTGAATACTGGCCAACCGATGCAGCGATTATTCAAGTTGATATCAATCCCGATCGCATTGGCCTCACAAAACCCATTACTGTGGGTATCGTCGGAGATGCCAAAAAAGTAGCTAACTCCATCCTGGAACAACTGTCTGATACGGCCGGCGACCTAGGCCGTGATGAGCGTAAAGCAACCATAGAAAAAGCCAAAGCAGAGTGGGACAAAGAGTTGGCAACCATGGATCATGAAGAAGACGATTCCGGTACCACTTGGAACGAACGTTGCCAAAAGCGTGAACCCGAAAAAATTACGGCGCGTATGGCCTGGCGTGCAATTATCGCAGCCTTGCCCAAAGAGTCGATTATCTCATCCGATATCGGTAACAACTGTGCCATTGGCAACGCTTACCCCGCCTTTGAAGAAGGCCGCAAATATCTGGCGCCTGGTATGTTCGGATCCTGTGGTTATGGGTTTCCAGCCATTTTGGGTGCAAAAATTTCAAAACCCGACATCCCGGTGGTCGGTTTTGCCGGTGACGGGGCCTTCGGTATCTCAATGAACGAAATGACTGCCTGCGGGCGCGACGAATGGCCGGCCATCACCATGGTCATCTTCCGTAACTACCAATGGGGCGCCGAGAAACGGAATACTACCCTTTGGTACCACGATAACTTTGTCGGCACCGAGCTGGACACGAAGGTTTCCTATGCTGACATAGCCAAGGCATGTGGCCTATACGGTGTTAAGGCGACTACGATGGATGATTTAACCGAGAAACTGAACACTGCCGTCAAGGCACAAATGGAAGAGGGTAAGACCACCTTCATCGAAGTTCTGACGAACCAGGAACTGGGCGAGCCGTTCCGTCGCGATGCCATGACAACCCCTGTTCCTGTTGCCGGAATTGACAAGGCTGACATGCGTCACCAGAAAGGTGTATAAGGGAAATTAATATTCATGGAGTTCAGGAGAAAAAAAATGATAGACCTGCGCAATATTCCTTCAAATAAAGAAGACCTTGACCGCTACGAGGTGGAAAACAATTTCCAATCCTGGTCTTACCAGGCATCCCAGTCTCCGCCGCGGGTGGTGTCGGCCAAAGGGGTGCGATTTACCACCGAAGACGGCAGGGAGCGTCTGGATTTCAGCTCCTGTTTTGTAAATCACAACATCGGACACCAAGATCCTCGTGTTATTGACGCCATCACTGAGCAGGCTAAAACCCTTTGTGCGTTTGCGCCGAGCTTATCGACCAAACCAAGAGCGCTTTTAGCCAAAATGCTGGCGGAGGTGACACCGGGGGATCTCTCTCGTTCGTTTATTTCTCTTGGCGGAACCGAAGCCAACGAAGCGGCGGTCAAGATTTGCCACCAATATACCGGACGACGAAAGATGTTGGCGCGTTACCGCAGCTATCACGGCGGCACGGCGACTTCCATGTCGCTTTCCTCGGGAGACGCCCGGGGCTGGTTTCAGGTTACGGGCGGAACTGAACTGGTCAGCGTTCCCCAGCCGTATTGTTACCGGTGCATGTTCGGGCAAAAGTATCCCGAATGTGATTTGCAGTGCGTAAAGTATATCGATGAAGTCATTGAGTTGGAAGGCGGCAGTGAGAAGGTGGCGGGCATCATTTGTGAACCGGTGACCGGGGCCAACGGCATCATAGTGCCGCCGCCGGAGTATTTTCCACGGCT
>JAJRVC010000514.1 GCA_024277475.1 Deltaproteobacteria bacterium | reverse complement strand
TTCGACAAAATCCCTCCACCTCGACACGAAGATCATTCCCATTGCTTTTGTCATCGGGGATCGTGGGTTCTTCCGAAGGAATCCCACCACCTCGACACGAAGATCATTCCCATTGCTTTTGTCATCGGGGATCGTGGGTTCTTCCGAAGGAATCCCTCCACCTCGACACGAAGATCATCCCCATTGCTTTTGTCATCAGGGATCGTGGGTTCTTCCGAAGGAATCCCTCCACCTCGACACGAAGATCATTCCCGTTGCTCGACGAGAGATTCAGGGTTTTTGTTTGTGGTTTGCCGGGAGTGAATGTGGACATTAAAGGACATTAAAACCTCCATTATGTACACATATTATGGAGTGCGCTCTCCGATTATTATGGATGGGGTGTTGTCTGGGGTGCTTGCAACTGCGAAAGTTTGAGAGCTGAATCCGGTCATGGCAACGATCTACGGCTCTGGGAAAGAGAAGCCAAAAAGGCCTTTATTCCGGCAACGTTGCCTCACTTTAGTTTATTCTGACAGTGGTGCAGTTTTCTCCCTGAATTTCGAAACAAATACAGGGAGTTCCCATGAGTGTATTGATAACAGGGATTGTAATTGGTGTTTTCACCGTGTTGGCTTTCATCCTATTGGTTGAAAAGCTGCCAAGATTTTTTAAACAACTTGTATTTGGACACTATCTGGCAAGCGACATTCTGTTTACGTTGCTGACTTTGATTATACTTCCGATTACCAGTGCCACAACCATGCTGGCAATCGCGACCGAGGCCATCGGGTTTACTTTTTATCTTATGCTTCGCAGAACGACCTATCCCTGGAAGAGAATTACCTTTAAGGGTGGCCGGCCCACAATTGTGAAAGGGGAATAACCTGAATATACCGCACCATTCCGCTGACCCGGACTTGTTGGCCCCGTCCTATCTCCTCACCTTAGCCAATCAATGCGCCCTCCAGGGGCTTCATGATTTCGGCGCCATGGTTCTATACCGGGCCTTTGACCTGTGTTGCCTGGAAATGGCAACACGTTGCGATATTCCCGCCGGTTGGGAAACGCCCCCTGATAACATTCCTGATTCCGCTATCGATTTCTGGCGGCAAAAACGGGCGGAATACGGCTTGCTTCCTAAGGCCGTAAACGCGCCCATACACATTGGGTTGACAGACCGTATTTTTCTGTTAGCCGGATTAAAAGTTATTCCCAGCAGTGATGCCAGTCTGCGGTCGATTCTTTCTGCTCTGGATATACGGAACACCTGTTGGCTGGCGCACGGAGATCGGACGGTTCTTCCGGAACAGTGGGAATATATGAAACGCATTCTGATTCCCCTCATTATGTTGATCTGATGGATATTTTTTTATCGGAATACGGCTTTAAATGCACTCTGAAAGGAGGACGTCTCATTATCAGGGAAGATGACAGCATCGTGAAGTCCGTCCCGTTGGCGCGACTTTCTTCGCTTACCCTTATGACCGGAGCCCACCTTAGCACAAAGGTATTAACCTGGTGTTACCAGAACAAGGTTCCGGTACTGTTTTTAACCCGGTCAGGGAAGATCACCTGTCACATTTTTCCCGACTGTGTCAACCGGGTAACCCTTCGTACGAACCAGTACCGGATATTTGCCGATAATGAATGGCGCTGCCGGCAGGTTCGCTTATTATTGCTGGCCAAGCTGCTGCAGCACCTTATTTTCGTACGTGAAAAAGGATTGTTAAACAAGACAACGCATTACCGAAGGTTGATCAAGTTGATTTCACGGTCGGACTCAGTTGACCGGCTGCGGGGGCTGGAAGGATACGCCAACCGGTTACACTTTGAAGTGATTCGTGAAATCATGCCTGACTGGCTTTGTTTTCAGAAACGAGTTCACCGTTTTCCCAAAGATCCCATGAATAGCCTTTTATCTTTTTCTTATACGCTTCTGTACCGTCTCACAATTGCGATGCTGACGCTGACGGGTTTGGATCCCTGGCTGGGGTTTTATCATGACGTCAAAATCGGGCACATGGCTTGCGCCAGTGATCTCATGGAGCCCTTTCGGGTTATCATCGTTGACAGAACAATTGTTAAGCTGATTGCCACCAAACAGATCACACGGAAGACCTTTGCGCGCCGGTCAGGTCGATACCAGTTAACAAAAGAAGGGTATGCCATTGTGTTGCGCGCCCTGCACAAGCGCATGGAGGAAAGGCGAATTTATGGTGGCAAGTCCCTGACCTGGATGGAAATATTGCGGAAAGAATGTTTTGCCTTAAGTGCGGCGGTTCGCACACAAAGCTTCTACCAACCGTTGGCCGCGCTATGATCTATTTCTGCTGTTATGATATTCATTCGGATAAAGTGCGACGCAAAGTTATCCGGGTTCTGGAAGAATATGGCGACCGTATTCAAAAAAGCATATTCGTCCTTCACGTACCCACGAAAGCCATCGATCATATCCTGGCAAAGATTGATTCATTCTTGCCCGAAGATGATGATTTACTGATTATCGGTCTGGAAAAGCATAATCCTGTTTTTATTCGTGGAAAGGGGCAAATCGATGGGGACGAGGCGGTCTGCGTGCTTTAGGATAAATATTGCTTGACGCTTTCATTGAAAATCCTGAAATTGTAACGTACCATTCATGGGAGATTAAAAAAAAGATGAGGCTCGTGAGCGTAAAATTGAAATACGGGAAAAACTGTTTGCAAAGCATTGATATTATTGGCGATATGACAAAAATTCAATGCCCGTCCCTCCTTCTGCTTATATTGTTGAAGATACAGGGATTTCGGCCAATGAATTGCAAGCGGATGGCGCGCCAAACCGGAGGTTCATTTTTTACGGGGTCTAAATACAGATATTACGGCACTTACAGAGCAAGTATCTGGAAGTGC
>JAJRVC010000513.1 GCA_024277475.1 Deltaproteobacteria bacterium | reverse complement strand
CTAGCGCTGAAAGCACCTTGTTCTGAGGGGACTTTCGGGGCGAAATATAAAATCAGAACTAAGCATGTAGATATTTGAAGGGAAGTGTTTTCGGACGCGGGTTCGACTCCCGCCGCCTCCACCATTTGAAAAAAGACAACCCGTCTCTCCGCAGGTCTTCTCCGGGACGACGGGTTTTCTTTTTCCCCTTGTTTTCAAAGGGTTTCGGCCGTTTTGACATCTTTCCCGAACCTCTCTCCAGCCACCCGATTCTCTCCATTCTCCCGACGTTCATTCTCTGTTTGGGGCGGTATTCTCTGTTTTATTCGGACAGGGTCCGATACGCGTCCTGTTATAGATATCCTTTCAGATTAAGCATTTAGCCGAATGACGGTATTTTGCGGTTGTGTTAAGACCTCAAATGGTCGGGGTAAACCACCCGTTTTCACAAACCAAAAGTCTCTCGCAGGTTTCGAGAAGTGATATTTATTCGGATTTCCAGCGGTCAGTATTGCTTGGGAAAGTATTCTTTGCCCGCCTGCCAGAGGTACTTATCGACCTGTTTCAGTGTGAATCCATCCAGTCCATAGAACCTGCTGAACTCCATTAAAATAGCGTGGTATGTCGGATAGTGCTTCAGGTCGTCCTTTTTGAACTTATAGAATTTATCCACCCGCTTGAAGTGCATGAGCATCTTTTCCACAAAGCTGTCATAGATCGGATAGTCCTCCGGAAAATGGTGGCTGCAGTATTTGGTGGCAAACGAATAAAAATTGATGGTCTTCTGACCGTTAACCTTAACCACGGCAATATCGTTCACCAGAGTCTGATCCCGATTTGCGAGGCGGTGGTCGATATCCAAATCAACTATGTGCTTGGCAACGGTGAATGGTGAAAAAATGTTCGTGCTGTAAAAATCGTTCAGCGAGCAGACCTTGATCAGGACATCATCCATATCGACATTTCGGGGATACGTCTCAGCGAACAGTTTTCTGAGACTGCTCTCCTGCAGTACATAATTGTCCAACGAATCCCACCGCTCCAGATACATAGACACCTGCTCCGCCGACGGTCTGACTTTATTCATAGAGCGCATCCTCGTTGATATAGGTTGAGTCGTCATCCCCCTCTGGCTTGATTGTGAAAAGGCAGCGGTAGCAGCGTTCTTCCTTCAGGTATTCAATCGGGTCATCTGTCAGCCGGAAAAACTCACGCAGCTTTTTTGAGAGGCGCGGTTTTTGGTCTTTGACCTTGAAGGACGCATGCTGGCTCTGCCAATCAATCTGTCCGTGTGAATCAGCAAAGGCTCTTAGCAGTTCCCAAGGGATGGTTGGGTTTCCGTTTCTGGTATTGGCCATTCCCATCTGGGTGTAATTGTACTGGCCGTGTGATTTGGTGGTGCGGATGGAAACGGTATGGCCGTCAATAAACTTAATGGTGATGCCACTCCAGTTAATACCGGCAGGCGTATCGAAATGAACCATGCCTCCCGAATCCGGTTCAGGTACATCACCCTGAAAGGTTGCAAATACATCGGTTGCTGACCTGATGGCTTTCAGGCTGCCATTGGCTTGAATGGAAAATTCCTCGCTTAGCACTATACATATTGAACCACTCCGACTCAGCAGATCCTCGGCCCGGGGTGTCAGTTGTTTGCGGGTTGAAATGATCAGTGCATAAGGCTCCTGACCAAGCAGGCTGATACTCCTGACGCTTTCGAGAAGTTCGTCCGGGTCATTCTTGAAGGTCAGGTAAACCGGAAAATTGAACCCGGCGGTCGGCGTATAATCACCCAGACGAAAAACTCCGGGAATGCCGTCCAGCGAATTGTCATTCCGTGTAATTCCCAGCCCGGCACAGATGCTTTTTTGGAACGATGACCGGTTTAATGTATAGACCAGCACATCCCTCTTGTTCAGGCCGTAAGGCTTCTCTTCCCGCTCAGGGCACACCGCAGCAATATCATCGGCGGCATGCTCGACAACTTTTCGTGGGCAGCCCAGTCCACAGTCGGTTCTGCAATTGACTGCAGACGCACGCTGATTGGTCAGCTGCAGGAACTTCGTTTCAAATCCACTGAAGGACTCCCAACCGCCAAACGCATCCTGCCATTCACACCACGCCGCATTCTGTTTCGGGTGCTCTTCTAAAAATTGCCACAGCCGGGTTTCACTCACCGTCATCCTCCGAATCAACGATGATAAAGCCACGGCGGATCAGCCACTCTTCCAGAATTTCTGCATCATCATCCCGTTTGAACTGAGCCCGGTTTCCGGAACTGAGTGTGACGGTTCGAGGTGTTTTGGAATCGGAAAATTTGATCTGAAAGCTGGCTTTGCTCAATCGGCCGCCGTTGGGGATGGTACGGTCTCGCTCTTCCAGTGAAGCAAAGATATCCTCGGCTTTGCGGATCTCGATTTCTTTATGTGTTCCGCCACGGAATATCTGGAATTCCTTCAGGCGCACCCAATCAATCCCTTCAACATCATCACAGAGGACGGAAGCCGAACCAGATTCCCGCAACGGCTCGAGCGTGAATTTACTTTTGCCGTCGAAAAACTCGCTGTCACCGAAAAGATGGAGGCCAAACTTGGTGCGGTACAGTTCCTTTTCACCCTTGGAGCGGGCGTTCATCCGAATCTCACCATTTTCCGGGCTGTAAACGAGCACGTCGTATTTTTCCGGCCGATAGAACAGGCTTTTGGATTCACCATCCTTGATGATCGACTCCCGGGTGAATGGCTCTCCATGACGGACAAGAAACCAGGCATAATCCTCTTTCACATAGATGAAAACCTTGGAAGCCCGGCCACGGCGTTTCTTGGCAAACCATTCATCCAGATCCGCTTCTAGGGCGGCCAAGGTCTCATCGCTCGGTTCCTCAAAATCCGGAATG
>JAJRVC010000512.1 GCA_024277475.1 Deltaproteobacteria bacterium | reverse complement strand
CCGCCTGCTGATAATCTCCCAATCGCTGTATCCCAAATTATCTTGGAACCGGAATCCGTTAGTACCGTACTTCTGGTGGTATTTGGTCTCCGACCAGTGTTTTGTTAAAAAATTATTCATTTTTTTCTCGAAGCAAACCGGATCCAGACACAGCGTATCCTCATGTTCATCGAGACCGAACAGTTTTTTCTGAGTGTTGGAGTTTTTCCGGCAGGAAATGCACCCTGCCGCCTCCGGATCAAATGCCGCACTACTCAGACGCAACGAATTTCGGTCTATAATATTTTTAAGTTCCTTGACTGACACACCGCCCCAGTTATCCAATACATTCTTATAGTATTCCAGGATCTGCTTTTTCTTATCCACCCGCAGCAGCTGCTCAAGATGACCGTATTTGAGATCACCGGACTCCCATGATGCCAACACTTTTTTGGGCAGAGCCAGCACGGCCAAACGCCGGCGGATATAGCGGATGTCGATGCCGGTGCGATCGGCTAATTCGCCCAGGGCGTCCTCTCCCTTGCGATCGACAAACAGCTTGAACCCATAGGCTTCCTCCAGTTCGTTTAAGTCCTGGCGCTGCAGGTTTTCGATTGTAGTCAGCTCAAACGCCACGTCATCGGTCAGATTTCGTACCAGGGCCGGGATAACAGCCTTTTCAGGGCCGCCGTTTAACTTTGAAACCTCGATGGCGGCCTTAAGGCGCCTTTCACCGAATACCAGCTCGTACTGCGTATCCTGCCCCTTGATCGGGCGTACCAGTATGGGCTGGATGACGCCTTGCGCTTCAACGGAGGCCACCAGGTCCTCGAATTCCGGACCATCAAAAGTCTTGCGAGGATTCCAGGGTGATGGCGTTATCTGCGAAAGTATGATTTCACAGTATTGTTGTGTATGCATTTTAACTTCCTCTTTATTCATTTTACAGTAGGTATCTCAAGCTTATTTTTCTTCCGCCAGGAAGTTTCTCAATCAATTCTTTATCAAACTGGCTGGAATCGCAGTCCATATGGACCGCGATGCGATGCACAAAGACCTTGCATTGAATCCCGGCTTCCGTAATCCCATCCCAAAGCCGCACTGGTACGTTATCAATCTCTGCGAGATTATCAGTTGGCATGATCTGAATTATCATATTGAGCCTCCTCCTTGTTGCGTGATGCCGGCAAAACCTTCTTTGCCAGCCAATATGGGATATATACACGGCCCCTGCTAAACTCGGCCAGGTCCCGGCGAATGCTGAAGGGCTTGCCGTTTTTAAGCACCACCTTGACAATGCGCTCCGATGTCTCCAGGATGTCGATAATCTCGATGGCAAATGGTGAATTATTTCGTCGATTGGCGATGCTCATAATCTTCCACGGCCTGGGTGATCATGTATAGCACTTGCTGGTTCGGGTCCCGAAATTGACCCGCACAAAACGCACAAAAGCGGTCATGCAGATCTCCATGGGACCTGAAATCAAGCATAAAATTCCCGAAGCGTTTGCCGCCATCAGGATTCGGCTTATTTTTTCTTTTACCTGATGATTCTCCGGAGCTTCTATATCCTGATATTGTTTTTTTTGTGCCTGCCGATTTGGACTCCTTACTTTCGGCGGGCACAATCCCTGTCTTCGAACTGCGTCTGGCGTTTCGTCGCAATTTTAAGTTTGAAAGCTGTCCGGCCACCGCTATCGGTGTGCAATTCAGATCGAGCGCCAGTTCCTTATTCTTTTTGGTCAGGTAGTTGTTAATTAAGTATCGGCGATCCTCATCACTCCAGCGTTTCATTTTGTTTCCCATGTCTGTCATCTCCAGCGGCAGTGTGTAATAAGTAGCACCCATGCTGTCAGCATAATCCTTGCGCCTGGTGCAGGCCACACAGCGAGGGTGGCGTTTGTCTTTCTCGCGACGGTCGCAATCAAGGCATGGTGAGCGATCCATCTCTTCTCTCGAAAAAATGCCCCGTTCGCAAACCCTGTTGGTTGGCCCAGGGTTGCTACTTATCCCGTCGGGGCAGCCGGGTAAAAGGAGGTGGCCGATATTCAAGAGGCCTCGGACCCGGGCGCACTTTTAAACAGTTCCCTTATCGGTCGGCTCCACTGTCTCGTTAGGCGAATCTTCAATAATTTCTACCGGAACAGTGTTTACCGGATATGCAACAAAACCATTTTTAGTTTTACGCCACATTAAAACCCCATAAAAATGCTCAACAATTTTTCTTGCTTCTTTTTGTGTTATATTGGGGATAATTAGTTTCATAACGATCACCTATCGTATCGAAGTAACCGGGCCGGCTTTTTGGCTCCGGTTCACTGGCTGGTTAGCCATTCGGGCTGAAATCGGGCGGTGGATCTCTAATAAATCGTTTAGCGAGTAATGTTACCCCGCCCATTGCTATGGCCTTGATTATCCTGTGCCACCCGTCCATTGGATAGCCATCAGATCGTAATATGATAGGCTCCGACAGGTCGGCACCCGCAACCCGGTTGAAATGGTTTACGTAATCTCTTAAGTTCACTATTTTCCACCTAATCATCTCATCCAGAGAGATACTGTCGGGATCAAATATTTCTTCTGGTAAACCGGTTGCAGCGTGGTGCAAAGTAGCATCTCGCCAAACATTTCCGGATTCATTAATAAAACATCGACGTAATTTCATTTGCCCTCCATATGGCTATCGTTTAGATCAGCCGCCCGCTTTTGGGGTCGGCTGGATCGGCTGGTTG
>JAJRVC010000511.1 GCA_024277475.1 Deltaproteobacteria bacterium | reverse complement strand
GGGCTTGCCCCAGAGGGGCGCCGCTACGAGCTTACCACGTTCCACGCTACGCACTACAACAATTGACTTAGGCCCACTCTGTATACCGATGGCGCAACATCCGCGCGGGAGCACGTCTCCATAGGACGCCGGTGGCGGAACACCGGGTTTTCACAGAAGAAACACTGTGAAAACATACACTTAACACGACTTCGTGTCGCGACGAACATTCAAGCTCAGGGGCTGGCCGTGAATCTACTACCCCCCTCAACTTTATTAGTGGCTACCAGCTTGAACCTGCACGAAAAATCGCCGACGAGTTGCCAGTCCCTTGCAGCGTATTGGTCGAGTAAGCAAGGGGAACCTCCCCCCAAGCTTCTCACAGAACCGTACGTGAACCTCTCGGCTCATACGGCTCTTATCATTCGGTCATGCATGTAGCAGACACCAATGAACAAAGTAATGCGGCTTCGCGCTTTTTATGCGCTTCACCCAATTATCCGCCTTTTTGAAGTTACTACCATGCTTCTTGTATTTCCTGATCACCCATCGATAAATCAGTTTGTCTAAATGGTGCACCAAAAAAAGTAGCTCTGACTGAAAAAACGCGCCGTAGTATTCGATCCAGCCGCGCACGACCGGATTCATTTTATTGCCGAGCTCTTTCACGGACAGGTCGCTTCTTTTGGGTAGACTCCACTGCCTTATCTTTGAAAAAATTGCTTTCTTCGATTTGGGGGCAATTGCCGGTGAGAAGTTAACAAAATACTTGCCATACCTGTTGCGTGAAAGCCTTGGTCGAAAACAAAAACCCAAAAAATCAAAAGCATGGCGGGGATAATCCCCTGTGCGGTTGGCATCCTTACAGTAGACGATATTCGTCTTCTCAGGATGTAGCTCCAATCCACACTGTTCCATTCTTTTAGCTATTTCAGACTTTATATTTACTGCCTCCGCTTCCGTAGCACAGTGTACAACCGCATCATCAGCGTACCGTTCAAATTGGGCTCGATGGATGATTGCTCTGCATCCAGTGATCAAATGCATAGTGTAAAAACAGGTTTACAAGCAATGGACTGATCACGCCTCCCTGGGGGGTTCCCAGAGTGCGCTCTTCAAGCGTCCCATCCATTAACTGAACGGGGGCTTTTAACCATCTTTCCACATAGAGCAATACCCATGAATCCTCGGTATGCTTTCTAACTGCTCTCATCATCAGGTCATGAGGTATGTTGTCAAAGAATCCTTTGATATCCATATCTACAACCCAATCATGCTTCCAGCAACGCTTCCGAGCCAGCATGACCGCTTGCTTGGCTGATCGTTTTGGTCGATAACCATAGGAGTCAGAGTGGAATAGCAATTCCAGTTCCGGCTCAATATGGTTCTTGACCACCATCTGGGCAATTCGATCTGCAACCGTTGGTATTCCCAACGCCCGCATTTTCCCGTCACCTTTAGGTATCTCCACCCGTAATACGGGCGGTGGAAAGTAGCTTCCTGATGACATCCGGTTCCAAATCTTATTTACAGCTCCAGATCCTTGCGGATCTGCTCGTGGCACACTGGAACGAAGCCGCTATGCGGCGGTAAAAACAAAAAAGCAGTGTACACTACTTGAAATGCTCAATTCAGGGCATTTATAAACAAGGAGTGTACACGATGAAGCCAACCGAAGTAAAACGATTTAATGAACTCTATGAACGTCACCGGAGGTTACTCAAACTTCAGGGCAAAAGTCAAAAAACCATTGATGCCTATTCCCGTGCTGTCCGCCGAATCAGTAATCATTTCGATTGCTGTCCAGACAAATTGACCCCAGAACAATTAGAAGTCTATTTTGGAGAGCTTGTTGACAGTCACTCATGGATGGTTGTGCTAACATAAGGGAACCTTCAAGGACTCAGGATCAACCTCAGTTTACCTGCTTATGGCAGCGGTGGGTTATGCGCCATACACAGCCGAATATATAGTGCCTGTTTGCTCTCGGCATCAAGATCTTCCTCAGACAGTCTTTTTGGGAACGAAAAGGGAACCTCTCAGGGCTATAAAACTGGTGCCGATCAGACTTTTTCTTATTATTTTAATCTATTAGCTTGGCTCAACCCACTTTTCCAGACTCCACCGCTTTTGTCATAAATATTACTCATGCGGAAAACACCTTTTTGGGCCAAGAAACGAACTCACCATTATTAAAGACATTACGGGTATCAACAATAAGCTGACCATGCTGGAGGATAAAATCATAGTCATAAGCATCATGATCGGTGACAACCAGGACACAGTCTGCCTTCTTTAGGATTTTCTCATCAAGGTGAGTACTGCTCAGGCCAAAATCATACTTACGACTCTTACGCAGGAAGGGAATATGAGGATCATTGTAAATGACACCTGCTCCCTTAGCCATCAGTAATTCCATTAATTTATAGGAGGGTGATTCCCGGTCATCATCCACATTTTTCTTATATGCCACCCCGAGAACAAGTACCAACGATCCCTTGAGGGCCTTACCATGCTCATTTAAGGCGTCCATCACCCGTTGCACCACAAAATAGGGCATGGAAGAATTTATCTCTCCAGCCAACTCTATAAACCTGGTAGAGATGTCATACTCACGGGCCTTTGAGGTTAGGTAGAAAGGGTCAATGGGGATACAATGTCCTCCAAGGCCGGGGCCGGGATAAAAAGGCATAAAACCAAAAGGTTTTGTGGCAGCAGCCCTGATAACCTCGTGGATATCAATATCCATCCTCAGGCAAAGCACCTTTAGCTCATTCACCAAGGCAATATTGACGCTGCGAAAAATGTTTTCCAGCAGCTTTGTCATCTCTGCCGCCTTCGGGGAGCTAACCGGCACTAATTGCTCAATGGCCCGATCGTACAGGGCGAGACCAGCCTTAAGGCAGGCAGGGGTATAACCGCCAATAACCTTGGGAATATTGCTGGGGCTGAAATCCTTGCTGCCAGGATCTTCCCGTTCTGGTGAATAAACCAAGAAAACATCCTCACCAACGATGAGGCCATTGTTTTGCAAACGGGGCAATAACTCCTCCTCAGTGGTGCCGGGATAAGTCGTGCTTTCCAACGAGACCACCTGACCTTTACGAAGATGAGGAACCAGGGCATCCACCGTATCGGTAACATAAGAAAGATCTGGCTCACGATTTTTATTAAGGGGAGTTGGAACACAGATAATCAAGGCATCCGCTTCCACTGCCCTGCTAAAATCTGTTGTTGCCTCAAACCCTTGCTGTTTAGCCTCCTGGATTTTAGCAGCAGCAATATGCTCGATATAACTTTGGCCGTTATTAAGTTTTTCAATCTTGCCGGTATCTATATCGATACCAAGAACACGAAGACCAACAGCCTGAAAGCGCAACATCAGCGGCAGGCCGACATAACCCAGGCCAACAATACCAACAATCGCCTCCTGGCTGGTAAAACGGGTTAATAATTTATCCAAAGTTGTCATTTTCATCTCCAGTAGATTTAATTTTTTAATTTGAGGAAGGACTTTGGAGTCAGGCCACGACAATCACCTGAAATTTGATGGCGTCGTAAAAAGTCCGATCTATGGCGTTGTGGCGTTTCGGCAGACCTTGCAGAAAAAGGATGGGGTTCGCCGGGGTGCAGAGATAATTACGCAACTCGGCAATCTCCCTTGTCCGGTTGACAAAGGCCATTTGCATTTTCATAGCAGTCATATTCATTCCTTAAGGGTCTCGGGGGTAAAAATGGGCAAAAAAACATTTGGCTGGCCCCACAGACCGCACTCTTGACTTTATAATCTCGAAATGCGAATGCAGCGGCACGATTAGGATCGTATGCCGTACGGCAGGGTGTTCATGGAGCGCTTACGATAAGACTGCCCGCCTCGCAGTTGGTCAGTTGGCAAAAAATAATAAAATAAGGCCAAAGAGAATGCGGTATATGCCAAAGCCCACGAATTTGTTGCGGTTCAGGAAATCAATAAAGACCTTCATCGTGAAATAGGCGCAGATAAAGGCCGTAACGAACCCCACCAGCAGGATCTTAAGGTTGGCACCGGAGAAATCCTGATAATGGGTCACAAAATCAAAACCGCTGGCCGCCAGCATCACCGGCAGGGCCAGAAGGAAAGAGAACTCGGCACTGGCCCGCCGATCCAGGCCCACCAGCATGGCTCCGATAATGGAAGATCCTGCCCGGCTGGTGCCCGGAATAAGGGCCGCCACCTGGGCAATACCAATCCACAGGGCCTGCTTATAACTTATGGCATCAACCTCCCGTACCGTAGAGGTTCGCTCCTGGTAAAAATATTCCACAATTAGAAATATAATACCGCCGATGATGAACATAACCGCCACTATCTGGACGGAAAACAGGGCCTTAATCTGCCGGTGAAACAAAAGGCCCACGGCCCCGATGGGAATAAAAGCCAGGATAATTTTTTTCCAAAGCTCGATATGACGCAAAGTGAATTTATCGCGCTGATTAAAAAACACCGCCAGAATGGCAGCTAACTGGATAATAACTTCAAAGGCCTTATTGGTCACGGTCTGATCGAGATGCAGCCAATTACTGACCACTATCAGATGGCCGGTGGAGGAGATTGGTAAAAACTCAGTTACCCCCTCAACAAGTCCTAATACAGCAGATTGTAAAATATCCATAAGGTAATTGAAAACTAAAAAAAATGGTAACTATTTAGGTGTGACTGTAAATTGCCCTAAACGCCGAGCTGTAACTGCTTAGATGTGCTTCAGATCGGAGTGCAGCTAAACAGTTACAAAAAATAAAGAGGGGCTTAGTCCACCATAAAGGCAGCCAGTTGGTTACGACGGGAGGGGTGTTTAAGTTTTTTCAGGGCCTTGGCCTCAATCTGGCGAATACGCTCACGGGTAACAGCAAAAGTCCGCCCCACCTCCTCCAAAGTAAGATCCGCCGCAGAGTCAATACCGTAACGCATCCGCAAAATACTCTCTTCCCGGGGGGATAAAGTGCCTAAAACACGATCCAGATTGTCTTTGAGACTATTCCTGATGGTTGCCTCATCGGGGGCCTCGGAATTGGTGTCCACAATAAAATCAGACAATTGAGAATCTTCACCCTCAATAATGGGTGAATCAAGGGACATGGGATCCATGGAGACCTTGATAATGTTCTTAATTTTATCCAGATTAATCCCGGTACGCTCGGCCATCTCCTCGGGGCTGGGATCCCGGCCAAATTCCCAGGCGAATTCTTTGGAGTCTTTGCGCAGCCGATTAAGGGTATCAATCATGTGGACAGGAATGCGGATGGTGCGGCTCTGGTCGGCAATGGCCCGGTTAATCGCCTGCCTGATCCACCAGGTGGCATAGGTGCTGAACTTATAGCCCCGCCGATATTCAAACTTTTACACCGCCTTGATTAAACCGATATTGCCTTCCTGAACCAGATCCAGGAGCTGCATACCACGGTTGGCATACTTTTTGGCCACACTTACCACGAGACGCAGATTGGCCTGAATCAACTGGTTCTTGGCCTTTTGGCTGAAACCACGGGCCTGGTGCATGGCAGTAAAGGCCTGCCTGACGGTATCAAAATCCATACTGCTGCTGTTCTCTAAATCAAGCAGGAAACTCTCGGC
>JAJRVC010000510.1 GCA_024277475.1 Deltaproteobacteria bacterium | reverse complement strand
TCCCGCGGGGGTTAAGATCATGGCTATCGATTTCAGCCCCCCCATGCTCAAACGTGCGCGCAAAAAAGCGATCAAAAAAGACGTCAACGTCACCCTGCTGGAAATGGACATCCAGCAGCTTGCTTTTCCAGATCACTTTTTCGATACGGTTTTTGCCACCTTCGTATTTTGTTCGGTGCCGCACCCTGTGGCCGGATTGCGAGAGCTGCGTCGGGTGTGCAAACCACAGGGCCGGCTTTTATTACTGGAACATATGCGACCGGAAAATCCTATAGCAGGGCTCGTATTTGACATGTTCAACCCCTTGGTGGTCCGGATGATGGGTGCCAACATCAATCGCCGGACCATCGACAACATCGAGGCCGCCGGCTGGAAAATCCAGGTGGTACAAAAGCTTTCTTCGGATATTGTGAGATGGATTGAAGCAGAACCCTAAAGTAAAGAATCCAGGCCCAAAGGAACAGGTTTTCAAATTTGAATAACAGCAATTTTAATGTTGACGGATAAATAGCACTCATATATACTATTAAACCAGTATGGATTTGAAATCAAATATACAAACCGGCTTTACCAAAAAGACCTTGAGCATTGCGTTTATACTGTTTTTTGTTCTATGCTTGTTTGTTTTCAATGCGTTTGCCGGGGGTTGTTATTGTGATGAAGGCTGTTCTGATTGCCGTCAAATGGATCATCGTCGCGCAACCGGCGTAGACACAGGTTTCATGCCATATGCCGACTGTCAGCCCCAAACTCCAAAAAGCGCTTGTGGTATTACAACCAGCCGGATCATTGACAGCCAAAACTTTTTGGTTTCTTCTATCAAAGTTAACAACCATAATGATTCAATAATTCCAGTTAGCCAACCTGTCAATTACGGCAGATACCTTTTCTCCGAAAGCTTCCTTTTACCATTCCGCTTTTCGGTGTTGACGGCTTCAGCCCCTATTTATTTACTCAACCTTTCTCTTCTCTGTTAAACCTTTCCATTATATCGTGCCGTTCTGCCACAAAATGCTTGATGGACCGGGTAATTTTTATTCACTTTGGTTTACCACCTGTGTAATTTTGTCCCAGTTTAGTACAACAGGAGTCGCAGATGTGATTTTTCAAAGCTTACATCTTATATGATTTGGCCATAAATATTTAATATTTCAATCGGTTAGTAGGTAAGCTCGATTTCTGTCAGTTAATGGCACGACCATTGCTATTAGTATAACAATAGAAGTTGGATAATTGCCCGATCACTATAAATATTTAAGGAGGTTTAACAATGACTAACAAAATAAGAACAATAATTATCGGTGCTTCATTTGTGGCCATAGTGGGTATGATCAATCTAATTTCGGTAGATATCGCCGGCGCATGCGGCTGGGGAAAAGCCGGCGGCGGTGATTATGTGCCCCAAAGGCGTGATTCGGGTGAAATTATAGCAAAAACATCGGATGTTTCAGAAGACCAGGCCCGGGATATTGTCACCAATTATGTCAAAAAACTGAATCCGGACCTTGAAATCGGTAACATTAAAGACAACGGCGGTTTTTATGAAGTGGAAATCGTTGACGGGGGTCGGGAGGTTGTCCAGTTGCTGGGAGTGGACAAACGATCCGGCCGTCTGATATTGCTGAACTAACACATTTTAGGCCCTAAATCTTTAATCCCGGCTTGTCCGGGTTGGGAGTTACCCATGCGAACAGGCAATAAAAAACTGGACCTCTTCTTTCTTGTGGTTCTCGTATTGATTGTAGTCGGTCTGCCTTTTGGAATTTCGTTTTATGATGACTATACGTCATCGACTAAAATCCCCTCGAATGCCCGGCTATTTACGCTCACCGGGCATGCGGAACGAGGCTGGCTTATCGGTGAAGTACCGGCCTACCAGGCTGTATCCTTATGGATGCAACAGGGGCAGCCCATTGAAAAGCCGGTTATTGAAGTATCAAAAGGCGACCTAGTCGTTTTCAAGTTAACAAGCAGTGATGTAGTTCATGGATTCAGTTTAAAGGATTTCGGGGTATATTTAACGGACGGTATCGAACCCGGTAAAGCGACCTATGTAACATTCACAGCAGATAAAGTTGGAACCTTCACCTTCTCCTGTAATGCGATCTGTGGCGAAATGCACCAGAACATGCAGGGCACACTTATCGTCAAAGCCTGAGAACTGCGCTAAAATGAGCTAAAATTCAAAACGCCTTGTATGTATTGTTCACCGCAGAGTTCACGGAGTACGCAGAGAAAAATGCTAAAGCACAATATTTATATCTTTGTTAACCTGCAACATTTAATCTCAGTGTTCTCTGTGCTCTCTGCATCATTAACCCTGAACGTTGAACCCTAAACCTGTGAACGGTTACGGGATAAGTTTGAGATTATTTATGAATACTAGTACAAAAAAACATATAGTTACAGGCATTTTGGGCGCGATGATTTTGCTGGTTACCGGCTATTACGTGTCCACCAGCGCCGCCCAAATATCAACCCGGAATCCGGAGGGCTTGCTTATCCGCGGTCGGGTTGTATCCACCTATGGTCCGGTGGAAGATGCCAGGGTCAGGCTCGCCGGAGAAGAAAAATATACCCTTACCGACCGGGAGGGACGTTATGAACTTGTCGCTGCCAATCGCTCGGATTCACGGTTGCGGGTAACAGCCGGCAAGGAAGGCTGGTTCAACAACAGTCAGGTCGCCAGTCGCTCCGGACGGATACGGAATATTGTTTTAAACCCGGTCTATCTCGATGACCGGCCCGATTATCGCTTTATCTCTCCGGTGACTTGTTCCAGGTGCCATGTCAATTTGACCCGTTACTATGATCAATCCAAGATGGCCCACACCACTTCCAATCCGAAAGTCCTGGACATGTATTACGGAACCGATGCGCTTCTGCGAAAAGGTATCGGGCCGGGATATCGACTGGATAATCCGCAAAGCCAGGGCAACTGCACGACCTGCCACGCACCATCAGTTGCCGGTTCCATTCCCTGGTCGCAGGATTTAAATGACGTGCTTCGTTCTCCACGAACCGAGTGGGACGGCATCAGCTGTGATTACTGCCACAAAGTAAGAAAAGTTATTAAGGATATTACCAAACCCAGTGGCCGGGCCGCAGTACTTGAAAGACAATCCCCCGCCCGGGGAAACTCCATTCTCGTGTTCGGCCCCTACGATGACGTGGTGGTTCCGCCGATGGCCGCATCGTATAACCCGGTATTTGAGCAGGGACAGTTTTGTTCGACTTGTCACAGCCATTATAAGAAACTGGATGCAGGTAAAACCTGGGAAACCGGCAGCGTGTATTCAACTGCAGAATGGAAAGGGTTTGGGTTAGGCGGTAACGAATACCTTCCCATTCAGACGACCTATCAGGAGTGGAAGCAATGGCAGGATCAGCTTCCGGCTGATGACGCCAACAAGGGCAAAAAATGCCAGGATTGTCACCTGAGCTGGCGTAAAGAAATGCTGCCCTACGACAATTATGTCGTCGACGGTAACGCACGGCGAATGTGGGCTACCTACCGTTCGCCTAAGAACATCCGACCCCATCATTTTGACGGCGGCACCGAAATCCAGCTAAAAACAGCCTTGTCACTTGAGTTGGAAGGTGAAACATCCGGCAGCACGCTCATTGTCAATGCCTACATCACCAACACCAACGGCGGCCACTGGGTGCCGACCGGCGAGACCATGAGAAGTGTTATGTTGCTGCTCAAGGTCACTGATTCCAACGGCAAACTTTTAAAATTAATTAAGGGTGGCCGGCTGCCCGATTGGGCCGGCAGGGGGAGCATTGCAGATGGGAACTATGCCGGTCTGCCCGGAGCTGCTTTTGCGCGTGTACTCGGAGATGACCAGGGTAATATGCACGTACCCTTCTGGCAGGCCAGCTGGATTGTCTCAGATACCCGTATCCGGCCGAAAAAAACGGTAAATCTCAGATTCGAGTACAAGCTGGAAGATCCCGAAGACGAACCAACAGCCAAAGCCAGTCTCATCTATCGGCCGGTGATAAGGCCCTGGGCCAAGATTAAAAACTGGCTTGCAGAAGATATTTTAATCACCAGCAGTGTCTGGTAGTTTAGGAGGAAACTGAATTGCGAACGTTAATGAGCGTTATTGTTTCAATTACTATACTGGTTTTATCTGCTTTCGTAACTTATCCGCTAAATGCATTTGCCGGAAAGATTAAAGGCACGGTTAAGGCACAGGGGTTGCGTACCCCGGCCAATATAGTGGTATATCTCAACAAGGCACCGAAAACTGATTTGGACCTTTCCAAAACAAAATTTGTCATGAATCAGCACAACCTGGAATTTGTTCCCCATGTCCTGCCGGTCCCTGTTGGGTCATCTATTTTATTTCCCAACAACGACAAAGTCGATCATAATGTTTTTTCCATGTCCCGAACCAAAAAGTTTAACCTGGGCAGCTATAAACCCGGTGAGAGTAAAACCGTGGTATTTGATAAACCGGGTATCGTGGAACTGCGTTGTGATGTTCATGCCGAAATGGCTGCCTATATTCTGGTCATGAAAAACCCCTATTTTGCAGTGACGGACAAAAAGGGAACTTTTACATTACCGGATGCGCAATATTTACAGCAGGTGGGTTTGGAGGGGATCGCAAATCTTTCCCCCGGAAAATATTTCATTAAAACCTGGCACGAAAAACTCAAAAGCCAAAAGAAGTCTTTAGTTGTGCCGGACAATGGGGATGTAAGCATTCAACTCAACCTCAAAAGAGGCGTGCCGGGTGTTTTATATAAATAATTGCCGCCGGAAAACGGAAATAGTATTTAATGAAAATGAGCAGAAGAAAAGTTTGGTGTTTGATTTGCATCAGTTTTGTTCTGGCAGTGATTATTCCTCTGTCGATTAGTTTTTTCCCCGCAAAAACAAAAACTCGCACTATTTCCCTGGAAGCCAAAAAATACGGCTATTCTCCAGCCAGAATCGTCGTAAACAGGGGAGATACAATCGTCTTAAAGCCAACCTCCCTGGATGTTACTCACGGATTCCTGCTGGATGGATACCCGGTAGAATTCACCACTAGAAAAGGGGCAACCTTTCTTAAGTATACATGGGAAGACGACGACGGTAAGCTGCAGGCAGACTGGGACAGGGTTTCCGAAGTCGAATTTGTGGCGGATAAAGCGGGCAAATTTACCTTCAGATGCACGCGAACCTGCGGCAATCTCCATCCCTTTATGACCGGGGAATTAATCGTTAAAGCCAATACCCCCTACCACCTGTTTTTGGCTTTATCCGTTTGGATTGTATTCAGTTTATTAATCTATTTCCGAATCGATACGGGTTCTATCTTTGCAGGTTTTCAACGCTTCAATATCCTGGAGACCTTACCGTGGCTTAAAAAGATTTTAAAGCTGCGCAGTTTCCAATTTCTGGTGATTCTACCGAACTTCATTGTATTTTACCTGTTTATTATCAGTAGCCTGCGGGGGAGTCCGGTAGGCAATCGCAACATTACCATTATCTTTGTCTGGATACTGTGGTGGTTTGTGCTCAAGGCCATTATCGTGCCTATCGGCAGTAGAATCTGGTGCATGGTGTGTCCACTGCCGGCACCTGCTGAATGGCTGAGCCGCAGGAGCCTGACAGGCGTACGCTATATCGAAAAACCGTTTAAAGCATTGCATCACCGCTTTACCGGCTTGCAAAAGGACTGGCCTAAAGTGCTGGATAACATCTGGCTGCAAAATGTTCTATTTCTGGCCCTTATTTCATTTGGTATGATTCTAATCACCCGTCCGATTGCCACGGCCTTTATGTTTCTGGGCATATTGGCCGTAAGTCTTGGGATGGCCCTGGTCTATCGCCGCAGGATCTTTTGTCAGTATCTGTGCCCGGTGGGCGGATTTTTGGGTACCTATTCGATGGCTTCGATGACGGAGCTTCGGGCCGTTGATCTCGACATCTGTAAAAAGCACAGGGAAAAGTCATGTTTCGCCGGCGGGCCCGACGGTTGGGCCTGCCCCTGGAAGCAATATCTCGGCAAGATGAACCGCAACAATTATTGTGGACTCTGCACGGAATGCATCAAGAGCTGTCCCAAGGATAATGTCGGAATTTTTATCAGGCCCTTTGGCTCGGACCGTATTCTGAAAGGCTACGCTGAGATGTATAATGTGATCATTATGCTGGTGGTAGCCATCGCATTCAGTAGCACCATGGGAGGTCCGTGGTCTGTAATTAAAGATGCCGCCAACGTCACCGAAAGCAGACAGATCGTTCCTTTCCTGATATATGTCGCTTCGATCTGGACCCTGGCCCTGGTTGTGTTCCCGGGAATTTTCGTTCTTGTGGTCCGGTTGGCAAACCGAATGGCCGGCAACCCGGTAAACAACCGGACAATGACGCTACGGTTGGCTTATATTTTGGTGCCGATCGGTATTTTTGCCTGGATCGCCTTCAGCCTGCCGATGCTTATGGTGAATTATAGCTATATCCTTAACGTGTTGTCTGATCCATTGGGATTGGGGTGGAACCTTTTCGGCACTGCCTATTATCCGTATAAGCCGTTTTTTCCGGAGTGGATTCCTTTCATCCAGGGACTGATATTGCTGGCCGGACTTTACCTGGGATTGACTCGGGGGTATCTGGCAATCAGAGATCTCATTGAAGATTCTAAGCTGAGGACCAGAGCTCTGATCATTCCTGCCATATTTTCTCTTTTGGTGGTTAATATATTTTTAGCACTCTACATGGGATAAAAAAGGGCCTATTTCCCTATCATTTTGATAGGTCTCCGGCGCTGTAATCAGATCACTTTTTTCCCGATAATCCTTGTAGAATTGGCAACTGCTATCAAAGCAGTACCCATATCCGCGAATACCGCTTCCCACATCGTAGCCATTCCCATTGCACCAAATAGGATAAAGATTCCTTTAATGGCAAATGCCAGAATAATATTTTGCCAGACAATCCGGCGTGTCTGCCTGGCAATGGAAACCGCCTCCGTCATTTTCATGGGCGAATCATTCATCAAAACCACATCAGCGGTTTCAACGGCGGCATCGCTTCCAAGCGCACCCATGGCCACTCCGACATCAGCACGGGCAAGGACCGGTGCATCGTTGATTCCGTCACCAACAAATGCAATTTTACCGTCACTTCCACTTTGCCTGTTTAGCTTTTCAAAGATGTTGACTTTATCTTCGGGAAGAAGATCCGCATAAAAGCTGTCAATTGGTAGTCTATCTGCTACAGCTTTAGCGGCACAAATATTATCGCCGGTCAACATTACAACCTGTTCTACGCCTTGCTGTTTAAGTATTTTCAAGGCGTTAGCCGCATCCGGCTTAATCTCATCACCGATTGTAATGTAGCCTGCATAGCTACCATCTACAACAATGTGGGCCACCGTATCATCAAATTCACATCTTGGATGATTGATTGATTCTAAGTGTAAAAGGCTGTCGTTGCCAACCATAACCGAATGATCTCCATAGCGGGCCTTGACACCCCGTCCGGGGATTTCAGTATGATCAATAACCAAAGAGGACTTCAGCTCTTGTCCATTTTCATTGAAAGCGTTAGTAATTGAAGTCGCGATGGGATGATTGGACTGTAGTTCCGCTGCAGCTGCAAATTCCAAAAGCTGATCTTTTGAATATCCGTTCAAATTGACGACTTCCTTGACTTTGAACACGCCTCGGGTCAAAGTACCGGTTTTGTCAAACACCACCGTTTTAACGGCTGCCAGTGCATCAATAAAGTTAGAGCCTTTTACCAGGATACCTCTGCGGGAGGCTTTGCCGATCCCTCCAAAATAACCCAGTGGAATGCTGACAACCAAGGCACAAGGGCATGAAATCACCAACAGTACCAACGCACGATAGATCCAGGTCTGAAAAGACGCTCCGGTTGCAATAGGCGGAATAAAGGCGATACCCGCTGCAATCAACACCACAGCCGGGGTATAATAGCGGGCACAGGAGGTTATAAATTTTTCAGTTTTGGCTTTTCGTGCGGTAGCATTTTCGACAAGATCCATTACCTTGGAAATGGAAGACTCGCTGAAGAGCCGGGACACCCGAACCGTTACGGCACCGCTTTTATTGATTTGCCCGGCCAATACGGTGTCCCCGGATCTGGCAGTTACAGGCATGGATTCACCGGTTAAAACAGATGAATCCAATTGCGTGTTGCCACTAAGTATTTCTCCATCCAGAGGAACTTTTTCGCCGGGTTTGATAAGTATTAAATCGCCAACCTTTACGGACTCAGGGGCTACTTCACGATAGCCGTCAGCGGTTTTAATAACCGCCTTGTCCGGCTTTGCGGCTAAAAGGGCCCGTATCGAGCGGCGTGAACGTGATACGGCCAAATCCTGGAGCATCTCACCGATTTTAAAAAAAATCATAACTCCTATGGCCTCAGAATAAGCAT
>JAJRVC010000509.1 GCA_024277475.1 Deltaproteobacteria bacterium | reverse complement strand
CGACTATGTGATGATCGGATTGCCATCCGAACCCCTGGTGCTGGATGCCGGTGCAGACATTGCCTGGAAGGGGGCCACCGTCCACGGGATTCACGGCCGCGATACTTTTACCACATGGGAGATCGCAAAAAATCTGATTGCATCCAAGACGGTGGACATCGAACCACTGATCACACATCGGTTTTCATTTGGTGATTATAAACAGACCTTCCAGGCCTGCAAGGCACTCCAAACCGGAAAGGTGCTCTTGATCCCGGAATGATTTAGATCGTTCGATAAAGTTTATGTCCCGCTTTCAAGCTACCGATAGAATCGAGTACAATTCTTAGAGAATTCTTAAGAAATAAATAAAAAAAGTCGTAGGTGTCTCATGGATTTACACTTAGCAGGCAAAGTGGCAGTGGTTACCGGTGCCGGGCGTGGCATCGGTGGAGGCGTCGCCCTGACCCTGGCAAGCGAGGGCGCCCGGGTGGTGGTAAACTATGTGAGAGACAGAACGGCTGCCGAGCATGTTGTGCAAACGATTCGTGATGCCGGCGGCGATGCGATGCCCGTAAGGGCTGACGTCGGAATCTGGGAAGGTGCCGAGCGCCTCATGAAAGCAACGCTTGACCATTTTGGCAGGGTTGACATCCTAATCAACAATGCCGGCATTGTCAGTCGTAAACCCATTCTTGAAATACCCCTTGAGGAATGGGATCGAGTGGTGAAGACCAATTTTTACGGCTGCTTTTATTGTTCCCGGCTCGCGGGGCAGCACATGGTCGCCCGTGGCTCCGGCGGCAAGATCATTTCTATTTCCTCCATCCACGGGCGGGTGGCAAAGGCGAATCTGGGGCCATACTGTTCTACCAAAGCTGCCATTGACATGTTTTCAAAGCAGCTTGCCGTAGAACTGGCCCCGCACGGCATCCATGTGAATGTCGTGGCAGCAGGTACCATCACAACGGATATCAACATACCCCTATACAAAAGCGACCGAAAGGAAGACCGGGAGCTTAGGGATGCTGTCTTGAAACGGATACCCTTGGGACGTATCGGGGAGCCGGAAGAGATCGGCCGCGTTGTGGCCTTTCTTGCCTCCGATGCCGCCAGCTATATCACCGGTGCCGTGCTCTACGTAGACGGAGGGTATGTCGCTGAAGGAACCCCGCGGGGAACCGGCGGCAGCGGTTTCCCCTGAAGTTTTAGAGGCTGAACGTCTATCGGATCTTTGAAATTTATATGCGAAATGCTTTGCTAAGAACGTCAGTCATGCTCGGATCTTCAGATCTGCTCGTTTAAATCGTTGTTTGGGTAAGCGCCTGACAAAGATCCAATGTTGGATTGGATCGGCAAGACGCCAGGCAACTTGTTAAAATCGGTTCAATTTAGCGAAAGGAGGTTCCAAATGCGTAAAAAAAAATCAAAGAGGCTATGGTTAAAGTTTTTTTCAATTTCTGTCGTTGCACTGCTCATCTGTGTTCCATCTGTGTCGGCGAAAACCGTGATTAAGATCGGTACCGGAGTGCCGGCAGATCATCCCGAAAACATCGGCGCATACAAAATCAAGGAACTTGTGGAAAAACGGCTTGGGGATCAGCTGGAGGTTCGTGTATATACCGACGGTCAGTTGGGAGATCAACGCACCATGGTCGAAAACATGCGAAAGGGACTACTGGAAATCACGTGGGTGACCGTTGGTTTTTTTGGTTCCTATGAGCCGATCCTGAACGTCATCGAAAGCGGATATCTGTTCCGAGACAGCCAGCACTCCTATGCGGTGTTCGATGGTCCATTAGGAGACGAGATTCGCGCGCTGGTCGAAAAGCACGGCGTTAAGGTGCTCGGGTATTACGAGGCCGGTATGCGACATCTAACCAACAACGTGCGTGCGGTCAATAATCCTGCCGATCTCAAGGGTCTAAAAATCAGGACGCCTCAATCTAAATATCACCTCAAAACGCTTCAATACATGGGGGCGAGTGCGGTTGCAATGTCCTTTGGCGAACTCTACACGGCGATGCAGCAAGGGGTGGTGGACGGTCAGGAAAATCCCTTGTCGAATATTTACAAGGCAAAATTCTACGAGGTTCAAAAATACCTCTCTCTTACCGGTCATCTTCACTTAACCCACATGGTCATGTACAGCGAGAAACTCTGGAAGAAGCTTACCCCGCAGCAGCAGGAGGTTGTTCGCCAGGCGGTTATCGATTCCCAGGAAGCGCAGCGCGCGGCGGTCAGGAAGGACGACGCCACCCTACTGGCAAAATGCAAGAAAGAAGGCATACAGGTAAATGAAGCCGATAGAGAAGCGTTTAAGAAAAGTATCCTTCCGCTCCGCGACGAAGCGGTAAAGGAGTTTGGGCCAAAGGTTAAGGAATGGTTCTTCCTGATTGAAAACACGAAATAATTTCCGGCTGTGATATACCGGGGGCGGGCGAATGACGCCCGCCCCCGATTCGCACGTAAAGAGAAAGAGAGACCAAGCAATGATTCGCTTTTTTACTGCCGTGGAGCAAAGTATGACTGCGATTGTCCGGTGGATCGTCATTCTTTTTATGCTCGCCATGACCAGCATGGTTTTTATTCAAGTAGTCATGCGATATCTGTTCAATGCCCCGATCGGCTGGGCCGAAGAGCTTCCCCGGTTTGCTTTTGTCGGTCTTTCCTTTTTCGGCGCCGCTATTTTGATCCACCAGGAAAGACACATTCGGGTAACGGTTTTTTTTGACCGCTTCCCACCCGCTCTGCGATCAATCGCCATTTTCATCAGTCACATCGGCACCCTGATCTGTATCGGCTTTTTCCTCAAGGGTGGGGTGGAAATCACATTGGATGAGTGGATGCAGATAGCGCCGGCATCCCAGTTTCACATGGGCTGGGTATATCTGACCATCCCGGTTTCAGCTGGACTTATGGCGATCTACACACTGACCAGCATTGTCCGTAATATACGGGAAATGATCGCTCGGGGGGCTTCATGATTACGTTGGCAATACTGATCTGCGTGTTTCTGTTTTTTCTCCTGTTGGGT
The DNA here is from genome assembly GCA_024277475.1 of Deltaproteobacteria bacterium. The sequence continues at coordinate 14 of JAJRVC010000509.1, read as the reverse complement.
GTCCCGATGGTGTT
>JAJRVC010000508.1 GCA_024277475.1 Deltaproteobacteria bacterium | reverse complement strand
GCGACCAGTTCCTTACCGGTTCCAGTCTCACCCTGAATCAGTATGGTCGTATCTGTTGGTCCGACCCGGGCGATCATCTCTTTTAGCTTTAAAACCGAAGTAGAGTTGCCCACAAGATCATGAAATCCGAACTGATATTTTATTTTGGCTCTTAATTCTCTATTTTCTTCCTTCAACTGCCATATTTTATGAAGTTGGGTCACACGAACACGCAACCCATCCGGTGAAAACGGCTTTTCCAGAAAATCCACCGCCCCAAGCTTTATTGTTTCGACAGCTTCCGTGATCCCGCCCAAGCCTGTCAGCATAATGACCATGATCGACGGAAAAAGCTTCCTTATTTTTTTTAACAGGGCCATACCATCCATTTCCGGCATCACCAAATCAATCAGGGCCGCATCTATTTTTACCTGTTTTAAAAGGCTCAATGCCGCTTGACCGCCGGAGACGGAATGTATGTTGTAATCTTCTGCCGCGAAAGTTTCCTCGAGGAGCCTTAACATCTGCGGCTCATCATCGACAAACATCAGGGAAAATTTATTGGGGTCTGCACGCATGGCTTTGGATTGTTGATTTTCGATTGTTCGATTTATGATTGGTGACTGTTTGGATTGTCGATTGTTGATTTTCGATTGATGATTTGAAAAACCAGTCATAAATCGAAAATCAACAATCATCAATCCAGATGATCAACTATTCTTTTGTGCCGTTCTTCTGGTGGTGATAAAGATTGATGTGATTTCATGCGCTTCGTTGAAAAGAGGTAAAATCATTTCATCGGTCATTAGTTTTTCATCGATAATGAATTCCAACCAGAATTCAGACTCATCAGCTTCCTCTATCACGATACTTATCTTTGATATAAAAGCCGGTTTTGTCTGAGCCATCAGTGCAGCCCGGTAATTAGCCGCCACGGATGTGGAACACCGAATCAATTGACCCGCAATATGCTTTCCCAACTGCGTTTTAGGTAATGCTAAAGCCAATTTCACGCAACGATGTGCGAACTCTTTGGTTCTTCCTTTCAGTTCTTCATTATCCAAGTTCCGTTCCCCCCTTTGGATTGATGATTTATGATTGTCGATTGCTCTCGGATTTATGATTGTTGATTGATGATTGAATATGTTGATTTCACGAGAATTGCTTAAATATTCAATGCGATGGCATAAATCATGTGAAAACATGATGTGATTTCAACAAATAGGTTAGTCACTTTAAACTTTAGTTCACTTGCATATCGCCATTACGAGAGGGTAATGTGTTCTGACAACATGTTGTCAGAAAAACCCAGATAGGCGCCTAAAGTCATTAGTCAACAATCATCAGTCAACAATCCTACAATCATCAATCATCAGTCAACAATCCTACAATCATCAATCCACACAATCATCAATCATCCGTCAAATCCGTCAACAGTCATCAATCCGACAGTCATCAATAAACAATCAACAGTCAACAATCCTATGGTCTATCACCCTTCGAACCGTAACCAAAAGATCGGTTTTAATTATGGGCTTCTTGATAATAGCCCGAATGCCCAGCGCCTCGGCATTTTCTTCGGTAATAACTTCGCTAAATCCCGTACAAATCACAATGGGAATGTCCGGACGAATGGCCGTGATTTCTTCCACGAGCTGCAGGCCCGTCATATTAGGCATGGTCAGGTCTGTGATCACCAGATTAAATTGATCCGGTTTGGCTTTAAACAGTTCCAGGGCTTCGATACTGCTGGTGCGCGTGGTCACCTGATACCCCTGCTGCGCCAGCATCAGTTTGCCAAGATCCGCCAGCACCTTTTCATCGTCAATAAAAAGAATATGCTCGTTGCCGGCAGGTAGCGGGCCTTCAGGCTCAATCATTGGTTGAACCCACGGCGTAACGATGGGCAAATAGACGTGAAAAATAGAGCCTTTTCCCAATTCACTAAATACCGTTATGGCTCCGCCACAACTTTTGACAATACCGTGAACCACGGAAAGACCTAAGCCGGTGCCTACCTCCTTTCCTTTGGTGGTGAAAAACGGATCGAAAATCTTATCCATAACTTCCACCGGCATGCCTTCGCCCGTGTCGGAAACCGTCATCCTCAGGTAAGCTCCGGGGTTTAAATCCGGATTCCGGGCGGCAAAATCAGCATCTATCTCCGCATTGATTAGATTCACCTCCAGCACACCGCCTTTTGACCGCATAGCATGGCCGGCGTTGGTGCAAAGGTTCATTAAAATCTGATGAATCTGGATCGGATCCGTCAGAACGGCCTCATCACTTTGGACCTCCTGGTGTATTTCAATTGTCGCAGGCAACGAGGCTCTGAGCAGTTTAAGGGCCTCTTTTACAATCAATTTGACCTGAACCGGCTGTAACTCCTGTTCGGCCTGGCGGCTGAAGGTCAAAATTTGCCGGACGAGGTCCCTGGCACGAAATCCGGCGTTGAGTACTTCCTGCAAATTGGCATACAAGCCGGACTCCCTGGAAACTTTCTCGAGCGAAATCTCGCTGTAACCGACAATCGCAGAAAGAATATTGTTGAAATCATGCGCGATCCCTCCTGCCAGGGTGCCGAGAGCCTCCATTTTCTGGGCCTGACGCAGCTGCTTTTCCTTTGTGATTTCCGCGGTCACATCACGTTTGACCGCCACATAATTGGTAATTTTCCCGGCGGTATTTTTTACCGGTGAAATTGTCACATCTTCCTCATAAAAGCTGCCGTCTTTTTTTTGATTGATAAAATGCCCGCTCCAGACGTTGCCGCCGGTGAGTGTATGCCACATGGATCTGTAAAATACGGCATTGTGCGCTCCGCTCTGGAAAACGTTGGGATTTCGTCCCAGAAGTTCTTCCCGGCTATAACCGGTAATCTTCTCGCCGGCCGGATTAACATACTGGATATTTGCATCTGCATCGGTTATGATGACACTTTCTACAGCCTGCTCGATGGCGGTTTCCAAACGAACTCGATCTTCTTCAGCTTGGCGGCGCTCCGCGATGTTCCGCAGGATGCCAACATAACCTCTTTTTGATTCATCAGATGGTTTTATCACTGAGGTAATGGTTTCCACCGGCAGGATGCCGCCGTCCTTGCGGATAAACTCCCATTCGGTCCTGTATCTGCCCGAACTCTCGATCGCCGGATAGCAAATTTCCCCAAAAGATCGGAAACTCTCATCTGATGGATGGATGATCCTGATCGATTTTCCCTCCATCTCCGTTTTTTCATAGCCGAACATATCAAGGCACGCTTGATTGCAGGAAACTATCTTCCTTTCTTTATCCATCGTCAGGATGGCGTCGGAGGAGCTTTCCACCAGGATTCGGTACATTGCTTCGCTTTTTTGCAGGGTCTTTTTGGCATTCATCAGTTCACTTATATCACGAACCGCCTCAATCACGTGGCTGACATTCCCTTTATCATCTTTCAAGGGCGAAAGCAGGATGTCTACAAAGGTACTCGCGCCTGTCCTTGTCCGGTGCTCACGCACACAGGAACTCGACCTGCCCGTCTCGAAAACCTCAACCAGCAGGCATTCCCGGCCATATTCCCGGCAGGGCTTGTCATAGCCATGGGTAATTTCATAACAACGACGGCCGATGACCTCTTCGCGTCGGTGACCGGTGGTAACCAGAAAGGCATTGTTGACATCAGTGACCGTATAATTGCGATCGATGACCAGGATATCTTCATGCATGTTGGAAATTAGCGACCGGAAATAGCGTTCACGCTTTTGCAACACCAGGGCTGCTTTTCTGGCTGCGCTATCGTCTCGAAAGACCAAAACGACCCCGTTAAGTTTGCAGTCTTCCAACTGAATCGGAGCCCCGCTGTCCTTGATGGGAATTTCTTGGCCGTCTTTTCGAATCAGCAGCGTGTGGTTGGCCAACCCGACAACCCTGCCGGTATCGATCACCTTCTGCACCGGATTGACGCAGGGTTTACGTGTAAGCTCATTTATGATGTGAAATACCTCCGATAGGGGTTTGCCGACAGCTTCCGCCTGCTCCCATCCGGTTAACTGCTCGGCCACCGGGTTCATAAAGCGAACGTAACTATCCTTATCGGTGGCGATCACCGCATCACCGATGCTGCTGAGAGTGGTTGAAAACCAAACCTCGCTTTCTTTTAATTTGCGGTCCAAATGATGCTTATGCAGTGCGATTTCCAGTGCGACTTTCAGTTCCGTGTCGTCAAACGGTTTTACAATATACCCATAGGCACCGGTTAATTTGGCCCGCTGCACGATCTTTTCATCCGTATAGGCCGTAAGGTAGACCACCGGGATGTCAAGCCGGTTACTCAAAATATCAGCAGACTCGATCCCGTTCATCTTTCCTTTGAGCATGACGTCCATCAACACCAGATCCGGTCTTTTTTCGCGGGCCGTTTCATAAACATCTTCCCCCCAAGCTAAGATGGTGCAGACAACATAGCCCATTTTTACCAGTCTGGTCTTTATATCTTCGGCAACAATTCGCTCATCCTCAACAATTAAAATTTTTGCTTTAGTCACGGCCTTGATCCATTTTACGTGTATTGCACCGTTTAAACCGTACGGTAAATTTTGTTCCCCCCGTTCGATCCAGCTTAATATCACCGTCAAGCTGGTCTTCTGACAGCATTAGGATCAGACGCAACCCTAAAGACTCCGCATTTCTTATATCCAGCTGCGGCGGCAAGCCGATACCATCATCACTTACCGACAGCTCAAGAGAACGTTCATCGATTGAACATAGAACGATTTTAATAGTCCCCTTTCTTTTATCTGCAAAGGCATGTTTCAGGCTGTTGGAAACCAGCTCATTAATGATTAATCCGCACGTAATGGCTGAATCTGGCTCCAGCAAAACGCTTTCAAGGTCAAGCTCAAGTTTTATGCCGGATGTCTCAATCCCATAGGAACTGTAAAGGCCGGACACCAGATCCTTTACGTATCGGCCGAAGTCAATGCGGGCTAACTCCTGCGATTTATACAGCCTCTCATGGACGAGCGCCATGGATTTAATGCGGTTGCGACTCTCTTTGAACATCTCGCTATAGGGCTTATGTTTTATATTGGCAGACTGAAGCTTGAGCAAACTGGTTATCACCTGCATATTGTTTTTGACCCGGTGGTGAATTTCACGCAGCAAAACTTCTTTTTCCTTGAGCGAGGTTTTCAGTGCATTTTGCGCTTTGATACGTTCCGTGATGTCTTCACCCGAACTTAACGTGCCGATGATATTATTTTCTCCGTCTTTGAATAAAGTGTTGTGCCAGGCAACCATCCGCTCCTCGCCGTTTTTAGCTAAAACCGAATTTACATAATATCCAACCGTTTCGATTTCACCTACAAACACCTTTTTGAAAACAATTTTTGTTTGTTTACGATCTCTTTGAGGAATGAACATATCAAACCAATTTTTCCCTAAAATTTCCTTTTCTTCATACCCTAAAACATCGCAGCCTTTTTTATTGATAAGTACAACTTTTTGATCGGCACTTAAAACGACAATCATCACCCCTGCAATATTCAGATACATTTGAGCCATATTTTTTTCGAGTTTGAATATCTCCTCGACCCGTTTGCGCTTTTCTATTTCCGCCTTCATCTGCTCATTTGCGATCGCTAACTCTGCCGTTCGTTCCGCAATGCGTTCTTCCAGGGTGTCCATAATATTTCTCAAGCTTATCGACATTGAATTAAAGGCAGCCGTCAGCTCGTTCAATTCTTGGCCCGCAGGCAGAGGAATTTCCTCGCCCAGACGTTCATCACTGGTCGAGATCTGAATGGCTTTATCGCGAATTACATAAAGCGGCTTAAACATCAAGCGTTTGCTCAAATAGTACTGCCCTGCAAAAAGAACAGAGAGCAGGATGAACAATAAACCCGAAAGCTGGTATACAAATCGTTGCGTTCGGGCATAGGCTGCTGAAAACGGCACCCGGATCGAGATGGCTGAAACGATGTCGCCGACGTTACGGTTAAAACTGCGCTCAGGGCCATAATGCCTCACCAGATCCGCCGGCGCCCGGTCGGGAGTGCTGTGACAGCGCAGACATGACTTCTCCATCTTTTCGCCGCGGCGCAAGGTAACAAAGTACGGCTTTCCTTCCAGAATCCTGACGACAGAGCGTCTTGTCAGCTCGGGGTTCGCATTCAATTCTTGCAAAAAAGCTTTTTCGTATAGATCGGCCTCATTTTCAGGACTGCGGGCATTGATCGCGGCTTCCTTGTAATAATAGTCTTGGGTGTTAAGTGTCTTAAAGTATTTGTCAATTTCCCGCACGGCATAAGTGGATGACATCCACACCGGCTCAAAATAACCTTCCGCTGCAATTGAATCAGTTAATTTAAAAAGTTTCGGTTTCAGTTGGTGGCTGAAATAAGTGTGGATGGCAAGATTGCTATCCAGGATAATCCGGGCCTTTAATTCGGCTTCAGCCAATGCCTGTTGCCGCAAATGGAAGTTCACCAGGGTGATCACGATTATTCCGGTAATGATGAATACCAACCCGCAGGTGAAAAAAAGGCGAGTGCTTATTTTCATCGGTTTTTGCCGGAGTCTACGGTCGGTTATGATATTTTTGCCTGCCATACCGTCCTTTTGTTCCCAAAAAACACCGAAAAAACAGGTTCAAATAATGCTGATTTTTTGTTTTAAACCCATCCTTCAAACCGGCCGTTTTTCAGGCCGGCGTTGGCGCTGACTACTGATCACTGATCACGCCTCACTTTTCATTCCTCACGCTTCCCGTTTCCGACATCAGTCTTGTTAAAACCGGAATCAACTCAACCCCCAATTTATCTTTCAGAACGTAATCAACGGCACCGGCGGCTTTGGCATCGGCCCTGAACTCCGGACTTTCATAGAGGGAAAGCACCACAGCCTGTACGTGCTCCGATCTTTCCTTGATGCGCCGAACCGCCTCAATGCCGTTTATGCCGGGAAGCCAAACGTCCATCAGGATAATTTTGGGTTTTTGAGTGAAAGCGATCTCTACGGCTTCTTCCCCGTTTCCAGCTTCTAAAATTTTATAATCAGAAAAGACCGCACTTAGCCACTCCCGCAACGAAATTCGCACCGAGTTGTGATTATCCACGATTAGAATGGCGGGGCGGACAACTTGCTTGTTTTTGTCTGCGAAGAACATGAACTTCTTCCTCAATGTTTTTGTGAATTCGCGATGCGTGAATCCAGATGTCGTTGCTTGACTGATTAGTTGATTGGTTAAGTGGTTGTAAATATAGATTTTTGCCATATTTACAAAATAATTGGAAACTTCATGTTTTAACAATCGTAACATTTTGAAATTATGACTATAATTTACCCAACCCGGACAAGCCGAAGCCATACAGGTTTCAAAAAGTTGATTCAAAATTTTTTCTTTGTTAACACCCGTATGCTAAGGCTTTACAAAGAAGTCGAAAAATGTTTTGCACATTTTACGCAAAACTGAATTGGTAACTGTCTAATCAACCATTCAACTTCACTGCAAATCCGCCTCCAGTTTGGTGGATAAACTATTCAACGAGGTCTGCAATCTCTGAACTCTGTATTAAATAGTTTACCAAAAATTAGCGCACTTGTATGTCGGGAAAGCTTGACAGGCAGCGTGGGGAAAGTCTGATAAATGACGATGGACGATTGAAAACAGAGGGGATTTAGGAATTGAAACGTGATGCGTGAAACGTGTTTAGTGATCAGTTATCAGTGACCGGGGGCCAGTTATCACACATCACGTTTCACTTATCATTCTTCAGGCCTCACTCAATCGTCACAATTCCATGCTTAATGGCGAATCTCACCAGTCCGGGGATGTCTTTTATCGCAAGCTTCTGCATCAAGCGACTGCGGTATGTCTCGACGGTTTTAGGAGAGAGAGATATGGTATCGGCAATCTCGGCGCTGGTTTTTCCCTCCACTACTAGTTGCAAAATCTCTCGTTCGCGTGAGCTGAGCAGATCAAGACGGCTTTGGACATCATCGGCCTGACGGTACTCCAAATAATCGTTGATGACAATTCCGGTAACACTTTCGTGTAAGTAACGCCGATTCAAATGTAGCGCACGCACGGCAATAATAACTTCCCGGCCGGCCGATTCTTTCAACAGATACCCCGTTGCACCTGCTTTCAGCGCCCGGAAGATGTATTCTTTGGAGGCGTGCATGGAGAGAATAAGGACCCGGCTTGACGGGCAGGTTTTACAGATATTTTGGGTGGCCTCGATGCCGTTAAGCTCCGGCATGGCAATATCCATGATGACCACATCGGGTTTCAGTTTTTGCACCTGCCGCACAGCCTGTCGCCCATCGGCAGCCTCACCCACGACCGTGATATCATCTTGAGACTCCAGCAAAAGACGTAAACCGTCCCGCACCACCGTGTGGTCATCGGCCAGGAAAACGCTGATGGTCATCACCCACCTCACTTTGGGATTGTTGACTGTTGACTGTCAATTAAATATTTACCTTTCTATCTCCACTTTAACCGTCGTCCCTTCCCCCGGTTCCGATTTCACCGTTAGTTTTCCGCCCAGCGCCGTAATCCTCTCCCGCATGGTCACCAGGCCCCAGCCGGTTCGATCACTTGTCCGGCGCAGCCTTCTATGATCAAAGCCTTTGCCGTCGTCGCTGATGGTCAAACGGATTCTTCCATTATCCGCTGTAAATGTTACGGTCGCATGGCCGGCTTTAGAATGCTTGGCGACGTTGGTCAGGGCCTCCTGGGCGATTCGAAACAACGTGGTTTCAGTGGCAAGTTCCATCCGTGGTTTAAGTTCCTTTCCACTCACTTTAACATCCACCCCAAAACGCTCTAAAAATTGCTCCCCATACCAACGCAGTGCCGCAATCAAGCCGTAATCATCCAATACCGGCGGGCGAAGCTCCGACATCAGATTGCGGATGCTAACGGTCGTCTCTGAAACCAGTAACGAAGAATCCCTTAAACGCTCTCTAACCTTTTCGGCAATGTCGACCGGCAGCATATTTTCCACCACGTTTAAATTGATGCTCAGCGCCGTCAGATTCTGGCCCACCTGATCGTGCAGCTCGCGGGATATATACTGCCGCTCTGCTTCCTCCACCTCAGACAACCTGGATGCCAGGGCACTGAGTTGTTTGCGGTGCTCACTGACCGTGTCGAACAGGCGGGCGTTCTGGATGGCGATTGCCAGAGAATCGGCTACTTCCCGGGCAATCTCGATCTGCTCTTTATCAAAAGTACCCGGATCCTGTCTGGCCAGATTGAGTGAGCCGATAACTTCATCTTTGCCAAAAAGAGGTATGTTGATAAAAGCGCGCACGCCTTCGGCCAGAAGGGATTTTTCCACAGCCGTTGGTTGTATTTGCTTTAGGATATCTCTGACCACATAAATCTTGCCCTGCAACATCGTTTTAAAGCGAGGGAGCGCATCCGAAAGAAAGCGTGTTCCCTGCTCGACCTCAATTTTCCCGGTCATGTCGACAGCAAGCGTTATGGCCTCTTGAGACGAATAGTCAAACAGCAGGATGCTGGCTCGGCGGCAGGGGATAAGCTTGCGAATCCGTTCAAGTGCGCTGCGGGCAATCTCCTCGGGAGATCGTACCTCTAAGATAGCCCGATCAATCTCACGTAGAAGTTGCAGGCGTTCAGCGTTCCGCTGCAGCTCCCGCTCCGTTCGCTTGATCGCGGTGATGTCATGCATTGATTGAATCACATGGGTGACATTGCCCTTTTCATCCGTCAAGGGTGACAAGACGATATCAACCCAAACTTTAGAGCCATCTTTATACAGGTGCTTATGAACAGAATTCCGCGGTTTTCCGGTTTCGAATACTTTACGAAGATTACATTCTACTCCGTGTCTCGAGCAGCACTCGTTATAGCCATGCATAATCTCAAAACAATGGCGTCCAATGACATCATCGCGCATGAGCCCTGTGGTAACCAAAAGACTGTTATTAACGTCGGTTACACGAAAATCTGCATCGACGACAATTACATCCTCATGCAAGCTATGAAGCAGCGAGCGAAAATAGCGTTCCTTATTACTTAGGGCTTTTTCCGCACGCTTGCGCTCAGTGATGTCCAGTGAGACTGCCAAGCTGCGAATAAAGTTCTGTTCATTATCTTTTTCTGAAATAGCGGAAAGAAGCACATCCATGGTTTCGCCGTTTTTTTTAACATATTGACAAGCAACATTATCAGCAAAACCGATCCTGAAAAATTCCGGTAAGGCCTCCTGTTCCGCAACTCTTCGTGATTCTTCGGAGAGAAAATCCGTTGATTTCCGGCCCAATACTTCGCCGCCCTCATAACCCATAACCTTAAGCCAATAGTCACTGACATCGATCAATCGACCGGTCTTATCAATAGAATGCAACATCGCCGGTGTTTTTTTATACAGATTCCGATATCGTTCCCGACTCTGCTTCAGGTTTCTAAATAGGAGACTGTAAGGTTTTGCAAGGCCAACCTCGATAACGACTTTGTAGATGAGATAAAAAGATATAACCTTCAAATAGTGCCCGACCAGGTTTGAAAAGTCATAGACGCTAATGTAAAATGTGAAGGCCAATTCTGAGCATATAGTAAGAATAATTGATGTAACCAGTAATCTAAAAACTCCTGGATCAAACTCACTTCGCCTTTGAAACAAAAGAAATATAGCGCCTATAAGAATTAAGGAGATTACATATTCACCTACCTTTTTAAATTGCGTCAAGCCGACCCCTTCAACAAAGCAATCTGGAAAAATGTTCCAATAAAATACGGATGTTAGCAAAATTGCCACGCCAAATAAATAGCCGTAGAAAAAATTGTTAATCTTTATCCGTCGAGTCATCAGCAAAGGCGCAATTAAAAGAGAAATGCTCTCTGTATACCGTGCTTGCATCCAGAGTTGAGTCGCCAAATCGGCACCATATCCTTGAAATACCCCCATGCCCTGGTATGCCAAAGTATGGATTGTATCCAAACCGCCGATAAAGAGATAGGCTATCCCAAGGAGCAGGAAATAATTATTATCCAGAAACCTCCTTGAATTCAAGGTAACCATAAAAATGCCACAGGCCACAACAATGCCAAATATCTCTGTAAGGCTGTGGAAAAGGAGGTAATTGTAAAGGCTGGTAAGATACAGCCCGAATAAGATCAAAATTCCTGCTATAATGGTCGTAAATCTGCCGGCAAGAACAGATTTTTCTCTCTCCCTAAACGCTTCCTCCGCTCGCTTGCGCTCATCAGCTTCCTTTTCTAACTTTTTGACCCTTTGTTCCCATTCTTCCTGGGTTGGTTTTCCGGTCATTCGAAAATTCCCCAAACGCATTAAATAAAAAAGGCCCATACATTATATAAAATATGCGTCAATGTATGCGCCTTTAGGATTACCATAAGGGTTTGCCCCCTTTGGTCCGGATGATATTTAAGTGTGATTCTTTTATCTTTTTAATTACTTATACAATAATTCATCCTGAATTGTGAATGAGCAAATAACAGCTGCAGAGTCAACACTGGCTCTGTCTTTGCTTGATAATAGATACGGGATGGAAAGATTTCAAGGCCTGGGAGGATAATGTTCCAGAATTCTATGGACGGCGAACGCTACAATCCTGTCTTTTTCTTCTGCGGTCATATTAGGGAATAAATCGGCCCTGGTTTCCGCCCACCATATTTCCTCGTTGGATTTCGCATCATAAAGTGCCAGCTTCAGTCTTCCAACCGTATAGACTTCATAGTCCATCATTACGGTCATATCAACTGCTTTACGATCTCCTCCGTACATGACAAGGAATACATCAGGGTTTTTCGAGGATATTTTTAAACCCTTGGCCTCCAGTTGTTTATCGACGAGATCCTTTATACGGATCCGGTTGAATTGATCGATCGGTAATGTCCCCGGCAAAGATACCCAATCATAGGTTTTTACACGGGTAAAGTCGACACTTATGTCGTAGTCATAATTCACGCTGTGATAGCCATTTTTTGTGCCGGCACAGCCGATGGCAAGAGCCATAAGAGATACAACGATACAGGCAGTCAGAGATTTCATAGCGAACCTTCCTCACCCGAACGAACCGGTATTGACTATCGTCGGAATTGACTATTGACGATTGAATAGTGACTATCTATGGATGCTGACCCCAATATTGACAATCTCGTAAAAAGTCAAAATTCTCAAATTTCGATCTTTTAACTTATTGAAATTATTGACCCCGAAATTTGAAAATTGGCTCTTTTCGGACTTTTTACGAGTCCATCAATATTAATCAAAATATAGAATACCCGTCATACCACATTGAGCGAAACGGATTCATAACCGGATGAAGACAGGATTCCTTTGATACGAGCTGTCTGGTTTTTTCAACCCGGAACGATGAACCCTGAACCGCTCAACCTATGTTGCATTATGCCTGCAAATAAAAGCAGATGTCAAATCCTATTTAACCACAACCTTCTTGAGAATCACAACTCATGGAAGCCTGTAGCGCAGACATCAAAACCAGCTTGGGAATATCTCGCGAGACATAACCCTTGCCATGTTGTTTCTGCAACATCGGAGTTGATTACGGCCGATACTGCTCCGGCAACACCGGCTTGTCGACCCAGTCCCGGGGCCATTTCTGTTCAGGTATTTCACCCAGTTTTTCTTTTCTGCGGTTTAATCCGGGTCGAGCAAATTCCGGATGCCCTTCTTTTAAGGTTCGGCCGTTGATGACGGCCTCGGAACGTAGTCGGCGACCGGCGGTCTTTTCCATCTGACGCCCCAGCCACAGCACGCGATCCACATCCCAGCCATGTTCAATGCCCATCTCGTCGATCTGAATCAGGGTATCCTCCAAGGTAACCAACCCTACGTAACGCGGATCTTCATAGTAGTATTCACCGGTCCCTTTCACCGGAGTATCATCCAGGAAATTGGCCGGTTGTCCGCCCATCCCCCCCAGAGTGGCCTCAAAATGGGTAATACCGGCCTGCAAAGCGGCCAGAACGGATGCCGAGGCCACACGTTTGGTTTCATGAAAGTGAGCGATGTGCAGATCCGGATTTGGAATTTCATCCAAAATCATAGCATAGTAACGATAAACTTCGGCGGCAGAGGCGCTGCCGTCATGGTCGGCATGTTCGATGTCATGAGCGCCGATCTCCAGAAAACGTTTGGTAAACTCCACCGCATCTTTCAACTCCGTAGCACCCCCGATGGGACTGCCCCAGATAGTGCTGACCGTGCCGCACATTTTCAGACCGGCATCATTTGCTTTTTTGATACAACGCTCGGCCTCGGCCCAGTAATCCGGCAGAGTCGTACCGGAATTGGCAAAATGATGCTCTTCTTCGGTAGAAACCATCATCAGCAGCCGATCGGGGCCAACACCTTTTTCTCTCAACTCAATTGCCCTGTTCACAGCCCCTTCGCGGATGGTAATGGCGGTAAAGGTGATCTCATCATAATTAACGCCTTTTTTCGTACAGCGCTGTTTGAAACGATCGCTGCGCATATGGGCCAGCAGTTCTTCGGCGTCTCTAAACTGGGGCATTAGAAAAGGATTCCCCAGGTTGGTCACCTCGATATCGCGACAGCCGGCAAAGATCAACTCTTCCAGATAAAACTTTTTAGCTTCCGTGGAAATAAATTTTTCTTCGTGCTGAAACCCATCCCGCACGGTAATATCGCCAATAGTAACTTTTTTGGGCATCCGTGGAAAAATTTTCCAGTAGTCGTATTCAGTCATGACTCTCAAAAGCCTCCTTTCAAATTAAATTGTTTTCCGGTTGTCCGGTTTAGTCGGTTGCCCGCTTAAAAACCAAAACTACTGCAACTTCCGAACGGACGAACTGGCCGACGGATTCACGGATCAACCGAATTATTTGCCTTTATACACCGGTTTTCTTTTTTCTTTAAAAGCCGCCAGTCCTTCCAGGCGGTCTTCGGTGGGGATACACACCCAGTAAGCATTCGACTCGATGGCAAGACCCGTATGCATGTCCGTTTCCATGCCGTAGTTGATGGCATATTTGGCCTGTTCAATGGCAATCGGTCCGGTCTCACAAATCATGGCCGCCATTTTTGCGCATTCGTCCCATAGATCTTTTGGTTCACAGGTTTTATTTACCAGACCGATTCTCAACGCCTCCCTGGCATCAAGCCGCTGTCCGGTGAATATGAGCTCTTTGGCCTTGCCCTTGCCCACCAGTCGTGGCAGGCGCTGAGTCCCTCCCGCACCGGGAATGATGGCCAAACGCGTTTCGGTAAGCCCCATACTTGCATTGCTCGAAGCGATGCGAATATCGCTTGCCAGCGCCAGTTCTGTGCCGCCCCCCAAGGCAATTCCATTCACCGCGGCGATGACCGCTTTATTTAGCTGTTCAATAGATGTAAAAAGACTGCGAATGGTAAAAATAAATTCCTTGACCTGTTCCGGCATGAGGGTGGCACGCTCCTTCAGATCGGCACCGGCACAAAAAGCCTTTTCCCCGCTGCCGGTGATAATGACGACCCGAATATCACTTCTGAATCGGACTGCTTCGATCTGGTCCCGCAGCGCGCGCAATAAGGGAAAATTCAGGGAATTCATGACGCCCGGCCGGTTCAGGGTCAGCGTCAGAATCCCGGCGCCTTCATCTGTCAACAAAATATTATTATCCATGCATTCCTCCCAACTTCAGGGTTAACGACAAAAAAGCATTAAAGAAAATTAATCGATCCCCATTATGAGCGAGCGCTCGGTCATAATACAATTTTTTACTTGAATAAATTGCATTTGTCAATACCTTTATCATTATACTAAATTAAAAATAAATATAAAATTATAACATGATTATAGCATGTTAACTTATGTCAATTTAAACTATAGAAAACCTTGACAACAAAAATAGAAGCATGCTATTTATTATGAATGAGCGCTCGGTCAATTGAGGGTGACCTGGCCTCAAATATTCAATGGTTAATTCCCCGATAAATCGGGATTTACGCTTCGCTACAACCCCGCAAGCGGGATCCTCGCTACGCTACGACCGGCTGGCTAAGCTTGTCCGGATTAGGATTATCATGCAAGAGCTGAACAGAACAAAAGACATCCCTACCCAGGTTAAGGATCCCGATCTGGTGAAAAGAAGACGCCGCCGGATAGCCGACGCTGCGGTCCAGCTATTTATTGAAAAAGGATTCCACAAAACTACCACCCGCCAAATAGCCCGGGCATCCGGATCTTCCATTGGGTCACTTTATGAATATTTTACCTCCAAAGAAGATATCCTCTATATGGTCTGTGAATCCATCCACGCGGAAGTGGAACGTGGTGTTACAGAAGCCATGTCCAAGGCAACCGCCGGCCGGAAAGTCCTGGCAGGGGTAATCCGCGAATATTTTAACGTTTGCCACCGTATGAGTGACTTTATTTTGCTCATTTACCAGGAAAGTCAGTCACTGCCGGTCCAGTGGCAAAAAAGAGTTCTTGAAAACGAGCTTCGCATTACCGGCCTGTTTGTAGAAGTCCTGGCCCGCATCGCCGCGTCAGGCGAATTACCGGGTATTCAAGAACAACAAATTGAGCTTGCAGCTCACAACATAGTGGTTCTGGGACATATGTGGACATTCAGGCGCTGGTATCTGGCCCGTCACTACACTTTAGAGGATTATATCAAACTGCAGACTGCATTTATATTGAAAATGTGCACGAAATAAATGACGAACGACGAATGAAAAAGGACGAAAGAAGGAATCCTATCGATTAATAATTATTAAATAATAGAGCGAAGCGACTTCCACCGTTCGTCATTCGCCGTTCGTCATTCGTCATTCCTAAGGGGGGTACCATGAGCGCTGAGATTGAAGTCTATAAACCTAAAAATCATGTCCGGGTGGTGACTGCCACATCCCTCTTTGATGGTCATGATGCAGCCATAAATATCATGCGCCGCATCCTCCAGGATACAGGTGTAGAAGTTATCCACCTGGGACATAACCGATCCGTCCGGGAAATTGTGGATGCCGCCATTGAAGAAGATGTCCAGGGGGTTGCAGCCTCGAGTTATCAGGGCGGGCACATCGAATTTTTCAAATATCTGGTGGATCTCTTAAAGGAAAGAGGGGCAGCCCACGTCAAGATTTTCGGCGGGGGCGGCGGCGTAATTGTCCCCGAGGAAATAGAAGAGCTAGAATCCTATGGCGTCACCAAAATTTATTCGCCTGAAGACGGTGCCAAATTAGGCCTTCAGGGCATGATCAACCATATGGTTCAACGCATGGATTTTTCAACTGTAAAGGAGGATGGCATATCTTTCGAAGATTTGTCACCGCAAAGCAAACTTAAGGTGGCCAACCTGATCACGGTCGCCGAACAGGCCAATGCCGGGAAAAACGGACATCTTGCTACACTGCGTGCCGAACTGGCCAAAAGAATCGGAGACCGGAAAACGCCGGTTATCGGAATTACCGGTACAGGGGGTGCCGGGAAATCATCGCTAACCGATGAAGTCATTTTACGCATCCTGCATGATCTTAAAGATATTCATGTGGCCGTGCTCAGCTGCGATCCTTCACGGCGCAAAACAGGTGGAGCGCTTTTGGGCGATCGCATCCGGATGAATGCCATCGGCGATTCACGGTTGTATTTGCGATCCCTCGCCACCCGACAATCTCCAACTGAAATACCCGAAGTATTGGCTGACGCCGTTGCGACCGTAAAAGCGGCCGGCTTTAATCTGATTATTGTTGAAACAGCCGGCATCGGACAGGGGGATTCGAGCATTGCTGATCTGGTCGACATAGCCATTTATGTGATGACCAGTGAATTTGGTGCCGCCTCACAGCTTGAAAAAATCGATATGCTGGACTTCGCCGACTTGGTGGTGGTCAACAAATTTGAAAAACGTGGTGGGGAAGATGCTGTCCGGGATGTTCGCAAACAGGTACAGCGCAATCGCAAAGCATTTGATCAGGACCTGACTGCAATGCCCGTCTTCGGCACCATCGCTTCCAAATTTAACGACGATGGGGTGACTGCGCTTTACCACGCCATCCTAGATACGATCCATTTGAAAACCGGCATAAAATATGAATCCCGGATTCCCAGGCCCGAGATCAAGACATCCTCATCCAAGACCATCATCATCCCCCCTGAACGCACTCGTTATTTGAGCGAAATTGCCGATACCATCCGGCAATATCATCAGAAAACAAGGGAGCAATCCCGGGCGCTGAGATCGTTCTGGCACCTGCAGGAAACCTCTAAAAAATTAGGGACTGATAATCAGGACGGTGAGTTCACCGAAGTACTTGCCCGTCTGAAAGGAGAAGTTCAGAAGGCCAAAACCGCTTTGGATCGTGATACGTTACGAAGCCTGGATGAATGGCAGGATATAAAGACAACCTACGCCGGAGATGAACTGGTATACCAGGTTCGCAAGCATGAGATCAGGGTTCCGCTGCACATCGAATCTCTGGCACACTCCCGTATCCCCAAAATCGCTCTCCCCCGATTCCAGGACCCGGGAGAACTTTACCGCTGGATGCGCGCAGAAAATGTACCCGGCCGTTTCCCCTTCACTGCCGGTGTGTTTCCATTAAAGCGGGTAGATGAAGACCCCACGCGTATGTTTGCCGGAGAAGGCGATCCGGCCCGCACCAATCGCAGGTTTAAAATGCTGTCCGCCAACTACGAAGCCAAACGGCTCTCCACCGCCTTCGATTCGGTAACGTTATATGGCTATGATCCGGATGTTCGACCGGATATATACGGCAAAGTAGGAACCTCGGGGGTCAGCATCTGCACCCTGGATGATATGAAAGTGCTCTATGGCGGCTTTGACCTGTGTGCCCCGCATACCTCTGTTTCCATGACCATAAACGGGCCGGCACCCATTATTCTGGCCATGTTTCTGAATACCGCCATAGATCAGCAAATCGAAAAGTTCAGGTCTGAAAATGGAAAAGAGCCCGACCGGCAACAGTCTGATCAGATTCACGCTAGGGTGCTGTCCAATGTACGCGGCACGGTCCAGGCCGATATCCTGAAAGAGGACCAGGGTCAAAACACCTGTATCTTTTCCATTGATTTCGCCTTAAAAATGATGGGTGATATTCAGCAATATTTTATCGATCATAATGTCTACAATTTTTATTCAGTTTCCATCTCCGGTTATCACATCGCTGAAGCCGGTGCCAACCCCATCACCCAGCTGGCCCTCACCCTTGCCAACGGGTTTACTTACGTGGAATATTATCTGGCCAGGGGTATGCCCATCGACAGCTTCGGACCGAATCTATCCTTTTTCTTCTCAAACGGCCTTGATCCCGAATACAACGTCATTGGACGGGTGGCACGTCGCATCTGGTCTATTGCCATGCGCTATCGACACATGGGATCCGAACGCAGTCAGATGCTAAAATATCACATCCAGACCTCCGGTCGATCCCTCCACAGCCGTGATATTCAATTTAATGACATCCGGACAACTCTGCAGGCTTTATGCGCCATCTATGATAACTGCAATAGCCTGCACACCAATGCCTTCGACGAGGCCATCACAACACCCAGCGCGGAATCGGTCAGACGTGCCCTGGCTATCCAGTTGATTATCAATCGCGAGTGGGGCCTGGCCGCCAATGAAAATATGAACCAGGGCAGCTTTATATTTGAACAATTAACCGATTTGGTGGAAGAAGCGGTGCTGATGGAATTTGATCGCATCACCGAGCGCGGCGGTGTTCTGGGAGCCATGGAGACCGGCTACCAGCGCAGCAAAATCCAGGAAGAATCCATGTATTACGAAATGCTGAAACATACCGGCAGGCTTCCCATCATCGGTGTCACTACCTTTCGGGATCCGGACGCCGATGGCGAGCTTCTCAATGATAGCGTTGAGCTGTCCCGCGCCACCGAAGAAGAAAAACAATCACAGCTCAATCGTCTGGCCGATTTTAAAAACCGCCATGAAAAAAGTTCGTCCGGAG
>JAJRVC010000507.1 GCA_024277475.1 Deltaproteobacteria bacterium | reverse complement strand
GCCATTGACTCTACCGGTATGTGCCTGTTCATCGCATTTGCAATTCTAGATCAGCCGGAAACTTTCCAAGCCCTGATCGATATCCTCAGCGGCTTCAGCGGCCAGAATCTGACGGCTGACGACGTCACCGCACTGGGTCAATCCGTTCTAAAAAAGGAGCGTAAATTCAACGCCGAGGCCGGGTTCACCAGTAAAGATGACCGCCTGCCCGAATTTTTCAAAAAAGAGCAATTGTCTCCGCACAATGTGACCTTTGAAGTAACGGACGAAGAGCTGGATCAGGTTCACAATTTCTAAGTGCAACGGCAAACGTAAAATTAATTCTATCACAGCAGGCTGCGCGGAATTAAACCCCGCAGATTTCGCATCTCTTTTAGAGTGATTAGCGTAATCCGTGGACTCTGTGGATTAAAAGAATATGGGGAGCCCGGTATCGAGGCTCCCCATATTATTTTCCGGCAGCCAATCCGGCTTTTCCGGATAAAAGTTTTAATTGTTATTTCTTTGCATTTTATAAAAATAATTTTTATTATGAAACCGCGAAAATTACCTCGACTTCTTTTCGTGTTTTCGCCATTTCGTGCTTTCGTGATTGATCTTTTTTGATAGGCCTTGTCTGGGTTAGGGATTTTCTGATGGTAAAAATCGATCAAACATCATCTATTAAAAAATCTGGCGATATCCCAGCCGTAAATCTTTCCCTGGTTATAAAGCCCGAACTTGTGCCAATTTTTTTCCAATTGGCGGAGCGAGGTTTTATGGTAAATATCCAAACGGGCTGCAGCGTCAAAGAACTTATCTGCAATCAATTGGGTATTGCCGCAGATTATCTGGAGAAACGAATTCAAACCATTTTTCTGAATGCAAAGGCAGTAGACGATCTGGATTCCAGTATTGTCACCGGCGGTTCAACCCTGGCTTTTTCCGGTGCCATGCCCGGCTTGGTTGGGGTGACTATGCGCCGGGGAGGCTTTTATGCTTCCCTGCGCAGCCAGATCTCTTGTGAAAAGAATAGTCCGGCATCTCACCGGGGATCTGGCCAAATCCGTATTAAGCTGTTCAATCTGGTAGCTAAGGAATTAGGGCCTGTGTTTCTAAAGCAGGGCATCCGGGTCAATGGTAAAGATTTGCACGATTTAGTGGGCCTTCATTTCAGCAGGCTGGAGACTGGATATATATCAGGTAAATTGGACGGCGAACCCATCGAGCTGAATAATCTTATGGAAATCAATTGGAAAGACAAACCGACAATTTTGCGGGTGATGTCCGAAAAAGCGGATTAACCAACGGTACATCCCCTTCCTACCCCCATAGCCGTCAGCCTAAGAGAAGACGAAAAGTTTCGACATTGCCTACAAAATTTGTAACCAATTTAAATATTGGATAAATAGAGCAAATTACAAACTACAAGCACTCCCCGATCATAAAATTGGGCCAAGTCAACTACCATCGGCTGAAGCCGATGGCTTTGGGTTCGAGGGGTTGTGAAAAAATCGACTATGTCTTTACTTGAATCCTGGACCCCTGGACCCCTTGAATCCTGAAATGTTAAACATATTAAACTAAAGTCTTCGCCTAAAGGCGAGGGTTTTTCTCCCATTCCCCGAATGGGGCAATAACGAATAATTGATAACAAATAACCCGTATTATTAATCACAGAGCTCAAACAATGCCGCCGCCCCCATTCCGCCGCCAATGCACATGGACTCCACACCAAATTTAACGCCCTGCTGCCGCATATTACTCAAAAGCGTGGCGCACAGCTTGGCACCGGTACAGCCCAGGGGATGTCCCAGGGCAATGGCACCACCGTGGATGTTGATCTTTTCCATGTCAAGGCCCAACTCCCGGATGCAATACAGCGCCTGGGAAGCAAAGGCTTCATTGATTTCAAACAACCCGATATCCTTAGTATCCATGCCGGCCAATTCCATCAGTTTGGGGATGGCATACCGCGGTCCGACTCCCATTTCATCCGGTTGGCAGCCGATGGTTGTGTAATATTTCAATTTGGCCATGGGTTTCAGACCCAGTTCCTTCACCTTGTCTTCACTCATGATAATCGAGACGGCGGCCCCATCAGTCATCTGGGAGGAGTTGCCGGCCGTCACGCTGCCGTTGGCCGCAAATACCGTACGCAGGTTTCCCAATCCTTCGATAGTAGTGGTTTCGCGAATACCGTCATCAAAATCCTGCAGAAAAGTTTCTCTTTTTGAGGTGCCGTCTTGCCGGGTCACATAGCGGGTTGCCGGTGTCGCAACCAATTCTTTGAACAACCCCTTGGATTTGGCCACGGCCGCCTTCATCTGGGATTGATAGGCGAATTCATCCTGCATATCCCGGGTTATGTTGTAGCGGTTGGCCACGTTTTCAGCGGTGATGCCCATGGACATATAAACCTGGGCTCCTTTACGCATAAATTCCGGATGAGGTCTGGGTAAGTTGCCTCCCATGGGAACATAGGTCATGGATTCCAGGCCACCGCCGATAACAATATCCGACCAGCCGGCCATAACCCGTAACGAAGCCAGGGCGACGGCTTCAAGGCCGGAGGAACAGAACCGATTCACAGTCGCTCCGGTGGTTTCCACCGGGAAACCAGCCATCCGGGAAGCAATCCTGCCGATGTTAAGCCCCTGTTCGGCTTCTGGAAAAGAACAGCCGATCATCAGGTCTTCAACGTCCTTTTTTTCCAGGTTTTCGGTTTTTTCAACCGCTGCGGACAGAATAAAAGACAAAAGGTCTTCCGGCCGGGTATCTTTGAACGCCCCTTTGCCTCTTCTACAACCCGGGGTTCGGATTGATGTAACAATATATGCATCTCGCATGATTATACCTCCATAAACTCATCTAATTATTTGAGCCACCATTCTGTTTGGGTCATTGTGAATTTTTGTCATTCGATATTGTTTCGAATTTCGGATTTCGACATTTGATTTTTTCTTGTAGCGATGATTTTTTGAGAAATTCCGTCAATTTTTACCGATATCGCAGACCCAGGCGTCTAATTCCTCAATGGTTTCCCCGTCTTCAACATATGCTCAATCCTTGCCTGGGTTTTTTCTTCCTTCAAAAAATCGATAAAGGTACTGCGTTCAAGGCTCAAAATAACATCATCGGTTACCTCGGAATTGTCCCTGACATCCCCGCCGCTGATCACATAGGCGACTCGTCTGGCCAAAAAGGCATCATATTCACTGATAAAACCGCCGCTGGCCATGTCGGAAATCTGGGCGGCCACCATGCCCTGAGCCGCCTGACCCAGAACCTTTATCCTCTCTTTCAGCGGGGGTGCATAGCCGTCGTTGTGCATTTTAAGCACTTCTTTTTTGGCTTCACCGATCAGATGATCACGGTTGAAAACAATTCTGTCGGCGGGTCCCAAAAATCCATTGGCCTGAGCCTCGGCAGCGGACATGGAGACCTTGGCCATGGCAATCGACATAAACACGGGAATAAAGAATTTTGCCAGATCCAGTTCCGTTACCGCCGTCGGAACCGCTGCTAAAAACTTGCGCCACAGGTTTAGACAACCCCCTCCGGCCGGCAGCAGGCCGACGCCGATTTCAACCAGCCCCATGTATAGTTCGGCATGGGCCACCGTTCTATCGGAAGCCAGACAAAGCTCACATCCCCCACCAAGGGTCAGTCCAAAAGGTGCCGCCACCACCGGAAAGGGTGCATATCTTAAATTCAGCAGACCGTATTGCAGCCCGGCAATCATTTTTTCCAGATCTGCAAACCGGTTTTCCTTAACCGCGACGGCAACATCCATCAGGTTGGCACCGGCGGAAAAAGCACCCGGCATGCCCCCCGCCTGATTGCCGATGACCAAACCGGCGGCGTTAGCATCTACGGCTTGCTGGACTTCCGGTAAAAATTCGATGATTTCCTGATTCAGGGAATTCATCTTGGTGTGCAGTTCCAGACAGAAAACATCATTACCAAGATCAATTAAGGATGCGGAGTTATTTTCTTTGACGGTGCTTCCGGTGGATTTCAGGGACGTCAATGAAATGATGTTTTCACCAACCACCTGTTCTTTGTAAGTTTCGCTTCCAAAATCATAATAGAGGCGTTTTCCATCTTCAATCCTGTAAAAGGCGCTCTTGCCGGCAGCCAGCATTTTCTTGATTTTTTGCGGTACCGCCAAGCCGTCTTTTTCCATTTTTTCGACGGATTTTGCCAACCCGATGGCATCCCAGGTTTCAAAGGGGCCCAGCTCAAAATTGAAGCCCCACTTCAGTGCGTTGTCAATTTCGACAATGGTATCGGAAATTTCCGGAATCCGGTTGGCGGCGTAAATCAGGTTGTTGGCCACAGCTTTCCAGGCAAATTGAGCGCCTTTATCATCCCCATAAACCACGGCCTGCATTTTTCCCGGCAGGGTTTTAGCTTTTTTAGCGGCATCCAGACACGGGAAACTCGCAAACTCATATTCGGCATATTTCAGGGTGGCCGGATCAATCACTTTCCTGATTTTCTGCCACTCCGGTGTTAAATCCGTTTTATAAAACCCGCCCTGCGTTTTTTTGCCGAGCAGTTTTTTTTGGATCATGGCATTGACGAATTCCGGCATCACAAAACTGTCCCGGGTCTCATCATTTTCCACCAGGTCGTAAGTATTTTTGGCCACATGGGCCAGCACATCCAAGCCTACAAGATCCGCGGTTTTAAACATAGCGGTTTTGGGTCTTCCAAGCACAGATCCGAAAAGCGCGTCCACCTCGGGAATTGTCAGGCCGTCATCGACCATCATTTGAATGGCTTTCACCATGCCCTGAACACCGATACGGTTGCCGACAAAATTGGGTGTATCTTTGGCCCATACGATTCCTTTGCCGAGGATCCGTTCGCCGTACTCGGCCATGAACGCGAGCACCTCCGACAGGGTCTCCTCTCCGGGAATAATCTCCAGCAATTTCATGTAGCGCACCGGATTAAAGAAATGCGTACCTAAAAAGTGCTGCTTGAATTCTTTGCTTAATCCTTCGGACATGGCTTTAAGCGGAATGCCCGAGGTGTTGGATGAGACAATTGTGCCGTTTGACAGAATCGGTTCGATGCGTTTAAACAGGTCTTTTTTGATCTGCAGGTTCTCGACCACGACCTCGATTATCCAGTCCACTTGCGCCAGTTTGCCGAGATCATCTTCCAAATTGCCGATGCTGATCCGGTCAACATCCTTCCTCTGCATTAAAAGAGAAGGACTTGACGCCAATACCGCATCCAA
This sequence comes from Deltaproteobacteria bacterium, assembly GCA_024277475.1. The sequence goes on along the minus strand of JAJRVC010000507.1, from coordinate 12,909 downwards.
CCCCGCTTTGGCGATACGATTTCTGGCAGCCGGATCGTCTTTTTCTTCGGCTTTCAAATCAAAGGGAACGATATCCAGCAACAAAGTTTTGACGCCGGCAGCAGCAAGCAGGGCCGCAATACCCCCGCCCATGACACCGGAGCCAATAACGGCGGCTGTTCTGATTTTTCTTTTCATAATAACCTCCTGAAAATTGGTACAAATATAAATTAACTGTTTGAATATTCAGATACAAGCCAATCACATGAGAAGCTGAACAGAGTAAATGAATAGATATTCATCAATTATGGATTCAAGACCAGGGTGTCCTTAGTATGCGCCTTGATGGCCGCGTCACTGAACCACCAGTAGACTTTGTCGCCGTTGATAAATGACTCAATCTGATCCTGGTTGTGTTTGTCAAAAAGCCGGCAGGATAAATTCATACCTTCTGCGAAGTATTCGGGTCGTCAGCCAGCGATCAATCCGTCGAAAAGCCAAAAAAAACGTCCAAATTTATTAATTCAATTGTGAGCAAAATGAACTAACTTGTTCCAGAAAATTAGTCGGCCGTCAAGTTTTCCAAAACTTAGCCGATAGTATCTTAGAATGCCAAATTCAGACACGCCACAATTAAGATTGAATATCTAAAGATAAAGGACCGCTAAAATGAAACAGAGAATCAAACAGTACCTTCTCATTGGTCTGGCAGCAACTGTCTTCTATTTTATTTTAGACAACCATTTTATTGTTGATGGACGCGATATTTACCTGTTAAAAAAGACATCACTGCATCTGCATGAGACTTTTGTCAGCATAAGCAACGAAAGACCGGAGTCCATTTTAAAAAACGATGTATTGCGGGAAGCAGGTATTGGAGATCTTTTCGTTGAGCTGGAAATGATGACCGAGGAAAAAAAGAACTTGCTGGAAAGTAAATACGACGCTGAAGAGTAAATCCAACTCTTTTTTGGGCACCCAGCCTGGTGAGTTCTCTCTAACATTGCCACTTGCGGCTGTTCCAGTTTCCCTGCCCCGGCACCCCCTAAAACAACAGAAAATCAGCGACCGCAACCACCTCCTGGGATAGACCTTAGTTCGCTTCGCTCACAATCGGCATAAAACCACTGACGCTAAAAGATGCATGATTTAAATATATTATAGAAATTCCAAGACGTTAATCATTTGCTCCGATAGCATTGAGTTCCAATGTTATCGGTCTGTCCTCTTCACTTTTACCGGTAAAACGGATCGGGCCGGGGCGTCTGTAATGGTCATCTCCCGGGGTAGCCGCCAACCATTTTTCCCGTTGGGCTTTGGCAACCCGAAAAGCGATGGAATTCACGTCCACGATGCTCTTTTCGATCACCAGAGCCAGTTTGCCTTTGCGTTCTTCAAGATGCATCAGCGGCGCAATCGGAATCCCGATGGGTTCCCATTTGGAAAAATCCATATCGAGGTTTTTTATGGCCGCCATCTGACCGCTAGCCCCGTTGGCGATCAGGCTGAATACCGTGAGCCCCAAATTGTAGGTATAAATACAATCAAAACGGGTGGGATCATTTCCCCTGCCGTCGTACCCGTAAAAATGAATCTGGGTTTTAAAGCTCGGCATTGATTTTTTAAATAATTTTTCAACCGCTGCCGGAATTTCCTCGCCGGTTTTTATCAATCCTGCATTGATTAGGGTTTGATTCAGGGTTTTGACGGAAATAACAGCAGATTTTACCAGCAGGTACTCGTCGGTCCCAAAATTCCCAAACAGCACCGGGCCGTAACGATCCGCATCAAATCCAGCGCGTTCCATGGTTTTTCGATAATAGTCCTTTTGAATACCTATTTTATACCGGCCCTCTTCTTTTAAAATATTCAAGTAATCTTTAACGAGTCCCAGAAGGACTTTTTCGGTTTCAACTTGAGAAAACTGAAAATTGCCGTGGCTGTCTCTTTCCATCAGCAGCCCCTCCTGGAAAAAGGCCGGAATATCACTGAAAAGATCATCATCTCTGGTGTGCCACAGCTTAAAGGAGCTATCTTCCCGGGAGCGCTGGGCCAGCCGGCGCAAATACTCCAGTTTGTCCTCAAGATGCAGGAAGGCCGAATGAAAATCCCTGTCATGGGTCTGATTGTAATCAGCGATAATGGTGTTCAACTTGATGATAAAAACCTGAATTTCATTAACAAATTCAAGTACGCCTTCGGGGATGACGATGACACCGTAATTTTTCCCCACCGCGGCTCTGCCGACAACAGCCTCACAGATAATCCGGGAGAGATGGCGCAGGGTCATACCGTAGGCGTTATAATCGCATGTGCCGTCCCTTTGCGCTTTCTCAAGTCTGACGGTATCCGTATAATCAGCAAGATCTTCTCCGATAAGGGTCATGTTGGCATGGGTCTGCAACGCAACTTCCAATGCCAGGTGACTGGCCACTCTCCCCATGACTTTGCAGATATGCCAGTACTTAATATCTGAGCTACTGTCCGTACAAAGGTTTCCGATGGCGTTGGCAAAGGCACGGGCCGCAGTGTGAAACCCAAAAGACATGGCACAGAGCACATTTCCAGCCATATCTCTAACCTGAATATCGCCGTCGATGGTTTTGGGAACCCCCAGAATCTGAACTCCGTCCGCCATCATTTCCTGGGCCAGAAAAGCGGCATTCGTGTTGGAATCATCTCCGCCTACGACCACCAGCGCGTCCAGGTTGAGACGTCGGCAGGTTTCCCGGGACAGCGCTATTTTCTCTTTGCTGTCGATTTTTGTTCGGCCGGTCTTAATCATGGTAAAACCGCCCAGGTTTCGATACCTGTTCACCAGATCATCGCTAAGCTCGACGGCTTCATTTTCAATGATCCCGTCAGGCCCGACCAGAAATCCGTAAACTTTTGAATCCGGATTGGCTTTCTTGGCGGCGTCGTACAAACCGGCAATTACATTATGCCCCCCCGGCGCCGGTCCTCCGGAGAAAACAATGCCGATATGGCGCTTTTTCCCATAGTGCCGGGCAACCTCGTCATCCACCGAATCTTTGCCTTCAACCAACTGTACCTTGTTGCCGATGATATCCGGCAGCAGTTTTTCGGCTTGCCTGTCCAGCTCAAATCGATACCGGTCGGTTTCCTGCAAAAACGTATAGGGATGGGAAAACACTTTGCAGCGCAGAGGTGAATAGGCTCTTCTTTCGAGAGACTCGGCGTTGATATCGTCGGTGGCCTTTTTGACCGTGGGATGGTTTAAAAGTTCTTCCAAACTGATGGTTTCTTTCCCGGGCATGGCATCCTCCAGTTTTTATTGAAGATTGAACACCTGAACCCGAAATCTAAAATTAAATGACGGAGCGCAACGATTTCCGCAAATATTCAATCGTCAATTGTCAACATTCATATCTGGTTTTACTAATACCCGCCCATCAATCAAAAAGTCAAGATGATTCAGATCAAAAAAACAGACTCCATAGCATTTTGCATCAACCGGGTCGAATTCCATGTTTAAGCCAATGGGTGAAAGAGGCCAATCCAAAAAACGGAGTATAAAGTTATGGATATCAAGATTTTATAACCTTTTAACCTTGAGCCCTGAACCTATAACCGATCTCCTTAGCTTAAAAGAACCCTTTACATTAATCCCATTATAATATACAAGAAGAGCGCGGAAGCAGCGTCAGGCTATGGGCTGAATGGTCGCCCGCCGGCGGCCATCACAACCCTCGGATCATTTTCATATTAAAAAGGAGGTAGCGCATGAAAAAAGGATTGGTACTAGGATTAATTACACTGACGGTCATTGGATTTCTTTTCGCAACATCCGCATTTAGTGCGGATATCGACCTGGCAAAAAAATCCACCATTGAACAAATTCTTAAGAGAGGAGAACTTCGCGTCGGTTTTGAATCCGGATACGTTCCGTTTGAAATGACCAATAAAAAAGGAGAATTTATCGGGTTTGATATGGATTTCGGCAGGCGGCTGGCAAAATCGATGGGCGTTAAATTCGTGCCGGTCAATACGGCCTGGGACGGCATCATTCCGGCATTGATGACCGGAAAATTCGATATCATTATGGGGGGAATGACCATCACCCAGGAAAGAAATCTCAAAGTGAACTTTGCCGAACCTTACATTGTCGTGGGACAAACCATACTCATAAACAAGAAGCTTAAAAATAAGGTACTATCTTACAAGGACCTCAATAACCCCAAATTCATCGTCACCTCACGCATGGGAACCACCGGCGAGCAGGCCATTAAAAAGTATATACCCAAAGCCACTTACAAAGGGTTTGAATCAGAAGCCGAAGCGGGTCTGGAAGTTATCAACGGTAAAGCGGATGCCCTCGTTTACGATTTGCCCTTCTGCGGATTTCTTTACGGAAGCCAGGGCAAAGGCAAGACTATATTTCTGAAAGACCCTTTCACCTATGAACCACTGGCCTGGGCCATTAACAGGGGTGATCCTGATTTTCTAAACTACCTTAACAATTTCTTAAGACAGTCCAAAGGCGACGGTTTCTATGATAGAATGTATAAAAAATGGATCACCGGTACAAAATGGAAAGCGGAACTTGAGTAATCCATCAGATTAGATCAGACCTGATTTTCAACATGAACAGGCCGGCTTGTGCGTCTATAAAGGACCGGGCCGGCCTTTTTTTTAGCACCGAAAATCTGGTCTCCTGGGCCTCCGGCTCGTAAAGCCACGATCTTAAGCCTCGGAGAGCCAAATCAGAGATAACCGGCTTTGCCATGATTGAATCGCCCGGGGTATTCATTATTACATTATTTCATTCGGTTATGAACAGTCGCAATACTTCAAAAAAATATTGCTATGCAAAAATCAAATGATCGGGGTCGCTTAGGAAAACCCACTTCTTACAAGCTCTGGGTAGGCGTCTTCTGGGTACTTGTTTTCCTGGTTGCGGGCGGATTTTATTATGCAACCCAGAAAATCGCATACACATGGCGCTGGAACCGTGTTCCGATTTATTTTGTATACAATGATACCATTGAAATCATCTCCGACATCGACGGTGCCGTTGAATCAATTAGCAAAAGCGGCAAAGAGGCCGTCATCACGGTGAGGGGAGACGAAAGTGTCGAAACCTATACTGTTCCGGCGGAAAGTAAAACCGTTGACAAAGGGTATTATGTTTACGCCGGCGAAACACTGGCAAGTTACACCCGCTGGAAACCCGGCCTGATGGTCGTCGGCCTATGGATGACTCTGAAAGTCAGTGTGATTGCCACGATATTAGGGATTATAATCGGGATTATCGGAGGTCTTTCCCGTATTTCCTCAAATCCGGCTTTAAAATGGTCCGCCATCGTCTATGTTGAAATTATTCGGGGATCCCCGTTGATGGTTCAAATCATCCTTTGGTATTTCGTGCTGGGGACCGTGATCAATGATCTGCTGGCCGCTTACGGCCTGGGACGGCTTCCGGCCTTCTGGTATGGCGTTGCTTCGCTGGCCTGTTTTGCCGGCGCCTATGTGACGGAGATTGTTCGGGCCGGAATTCAATCCATTCATCGCGGACAAACGGAAGCAGCTCGCTCACTGGGCATGTCCTACGCCCAATCGATGATGCATGTTATCCTGCCCCAGGCACTGCGTAGAATCCTGCCCCCCCTGGCAGGCCAGTTTATCAGTTTGATAAAAGACTCCTCCCTGCTGGGTATCATCGCCATCCGCGAAGTGACCAAAGCTGCCCGCGAGGTAGTTACCGCCAGCCTGCAGCCATTTGAAGTTTACTTTCTTTTATTGGCACTGTATCTTGTTTTAACCTTCAGTCTGTCCATGGCGCTTCAACGTCTTGAGAAAAGGATGGTCATCCAGTGATTGACGTTCGCAATATAAGTAAAACCTTTCATGTCCCCCACGAAGTCAAAGCCCTGGTTGATGTTTCCACCAAAATAGAGCCTGCTGAGGTGGTAGTGGTGTGCGGGCCTTCGGGATCGGGCAAAAGTACGTTGCTGCGCTGCCTCAACCGCCTGGAACAAGCTGATACGGGGCACATCTACATCGACGGCATCGATGTCCTTGACCCAAAAACGAACATCAACAAGCTGAGGGCTGAGGTCGGAATGGTATTCCAGTCGTTCAACCTTTTCCCCCATAAGAGTGTCTTTGATAATATTACGCTGGCACAGAAGGTGGTTCGTAAACGTTCAAAGGAAGATGCCAGGGAAAAAACCGATTTTCTTTTGAAAAAGGTGGGAATTCATGACAAGTCCGGTGCCTACCCAGACAATTTGTCCGGTGGTCAGCAACAGCGCGTGGCCATTGCCAGAGCATTGGCCATGGATCCCAAAGTAATGCTGTTCGACGAACCGACCTCGGCACTGGATCCGGAAATGATCGGCGAAGTGCTGGATGTCATGAAAACACTGGCGAAAGAAGGCATGACCATGGTGGTGGTGACCCATGAAATGGGCTTTGCCCGGGAGGTGGCCGACCGGGTTATATTTATGGACGAAGGCGCGATTGTTGAAGTCGGCACTCCGGAGCATTTTTTTACCAACCCCACCCATGACCGCACCAAACTTTTTTTGAGTCAGATATTATAATACCAGGGTTGACCGGTTCAACGTTCTAGGTTAAAAAGCTCAGTCAGTGCTCTATACCCTATGCCGGGTGTAAATCCCGACCGCTGGTAAATGGCAGTCATTCGTTTCTTATCACCTGGATTTGAGAATCGGGTTTCAGGTCTCAGGAGAGCCGAACGTAAGAGTGGAGACCCAAAACCTCATATTGAAACGCCAAAATAGCACGGTTTCTTGATGATTAAACTGACCGCTCTTCAGGCCAGCGGCGGGGCTGAAATCAGTCTTCTATTTCCGCATTCCGACTTCCCGCCGGGGCGTAGGCACGCGCCCCTATGGGCCGGAGGCCAAATTCTTCTATATACTCCGTGCTCCAGGTCAGCACCCCATATCTTGTACCAGGACCATTAAAAATACACCGCATATTGTGTTTTTCCCTTTACAAGAAAATTGCTTCCTGCTATGATTTCGGATTAAGTATGTCTGCACCAAGACGATTCTTATTCGTCAGGCACGTCATGTCCGAATGTTTGCGGGGGACGACGCAAATACCAGCTCCGAACAGCATTCATTCGCCTCTCAGGGTTCAGAGGTTCAGGGTTCACATAAATCCGAGTTGATTCGTGAGTTCTGTGACCGGCTGCGCCGGGGCCGTGTCACAGTGGGAGGGAAAAAGCGTAAGAATAAAATGAGTTGCGGATATTGAGGCATGGTAATTAGCCTGGGAGTTTACTCACAGGTCTATGTCCGGACAAAAAAGACCAGCTTTGGCGCGACTTCGACGGATAAACTCAGGCAGGGCTAACGAAAGAAAGGTAACACTGAACGATGGGCTTTGAATCTGTGAACGGTTACGAGGGGAATTTTAGTCAATGAAACTTAAAAAACTGGAAATAACCGGTTTTAAGTCTTTTTTTGAAAAGGCAACCATACAATTTCCTCCGGGCATCTCCGCCGTGGTTGGACCGAACGGATGCGGCAAAAGCAATGTGGTCGATGCCATCCGGTGGGTAATGGGGGAACAGAGTTTGAAGCAGCTGAGGGGCAAATCAAAGGAAGATATTATTTTTTCAGGCACCCACGGCAGGGCCGCGCTGAACATGGCCGAAGTTTCGTTAACCCTTGCCAATGACAATGGGACGGCCCCCGAGGAGTTGAAAGATTTTACGGAAATCAACCTGACCCGCCGCCTGTACCGATCCGGCGAAAGCGCCTATTATTTGAACCGCCAGCCCTGTCGATTAAAGGACATACACAACGTTTTTTTAGGCAGCGGCCTGGGATCCAAATCTTATGCGGTTATCCAGCAGGGCAACATTGGCGCGATCACCGACGCAGGTCCTGAGGAACGCCGCTATTTCATCGAAGAGGCCGCTGGAACCACCCGCTATAAAAACCGCAAAATTGAGGCCCTGCGCAAGGTGGAAATTACCCACCGGAATCTTTTAAGGGTTAACGATATTTTATCAGAAATAAAACGGCAAATGGCCAGCCTGAAACGTCAGGCCAAAAAGGCGAAACTGTACAACAACTATCAAAAACGCATCAAGATATTGGATATCCGTCTGGGAATTCATTATTTTGATGATTATACCCGCCAGATTGAAGAGGCTGATTCGCTGTTAAAAGAACTAAAAGATGCGGATATCGGTCACTCAGCCGAACTAAAAAAACTTGATGCCGCCATTGAGGATATAAAACTCAAGCGCTGGGAGAAAAACCAGGAAATTTCCGAGCAAAAATCCGAAAAATATGAGACCCAGCGAAAAATTGACCGTACCGAAAATGATCTGGCGCATTTACGCAATGAGATCAAAAGACTTTCACGGGAAATAACAGAATTTGAGATTGCCCGGCAGGATCTTACTCAAAAAAACGACGATATGATTTCTGAAATTACACAGGTTCAACAGGAAAATGTCAATCTCAAAGCGGAGATGGCAAATGAAAGGGAACGTCTTAATCAGCATCGGCAGAGCAGCCAGCAAATTAGAGAGGAATTGTCAAAACTCAACCAGGATCTTGAAACCACCAAAGCTCACCTGATGAATTTAATGACCCGGGAAGCACAGTATAAAAACATTTATCAAAATGCGGCCAATAACAAAGAAAGCCTGCAACGACGGCTCAAACGAACGGATGAGGAAGAAGCCCTGGCTCAAAAGAAAATTGAGGGCACACAATCAATAAAATCCCAGGCCGGCGGCCGGTTAAACACCCTTAAACAGGAAATTGAAGCACTGAGCAACCGGATCGCGGACACCCGCAGCCATCTGGATGAAAACGCCACTGCCCTCGCCAAACAGGTTAAACAGGTACAAACGCTTGAACTTGAGCGCAATACGAACAAATCAAAATACAATGCCTTGAAGAAAATGGAAGACAACTTCGAGTGGTACCGCGACGGAGTCAAGGCGATCATGAGGGCTCAAAGTTTTAATCCGGAGGAACAAAGCCGGGAGTTACCAGGTACCGGCCATGAGCCGACAGCCAATGTGTTAAAATTGGCGGCCGACATTATAGATGCGGATCCTGCCTATGAAACAGCGATAGAGGCTGTGCTGGGAGAATCCCTGCAATATATTGTAGTAAAAAACCAGAAAGCAGGCCTGCAAGCCATTGATTATCTGCAAACTCACAATGCCGGACGCAGTGGTTTCATTCCGGCTTCATCGGCCAAACCGATTCGTGGAAATGAAAACCAGGTGCCGGATCCTTCTATGCTGCTGTTGAATCACATCCGCGTGAAACCAGGCTACGAAAACATAGCCCAGGTCCTTTTAGGGGATGTCATTTTAATCGACACCATTGAAGAGGCGCTGGATCTGTTTAATAAAAACGGTACGTTGCAGAGAATTGTGACCAGAAATGGGGAAGTTGTTTCCCATCAGGGCATCCTCATCGGAGGCAGTAAGGATAAATTAAGCGGAATTTTGGCTAAAAAACATGAAATTAAAGAGCTCAAACGCCAGGACACAGTGCTTGCCCAAAAAATAGAAATAGCACAACGCGATCAAAATGATCTGGAGTCGGTGGTTTGCAGCCTTGAAAGCACCCTGCAAAAACAGATCGAACAGAAAAACCGGACCGTCGAGAATGAAATCGAAGCGGAAAAGGCACTTTACCGGGCCGGTGAAGATCTCAAAAATGCGCATCGCCATCTGGAAATCGTTCAACTGGAACAGGAACAGTTGCTGGGAGAAGCCAGCGATATTGACGCTGAGATGACCAAGTACAACACCGCCCTGGCCGGGGTAGCCGATGAAATCAAATCCGCCCAGGACGAGGTTGCACAAATGTCGCAAGAAATCAGCGCAGTTTCCTCGAGGATGGAACAATTTAATCAAACGGTGGTTGAACTCAAAATGAAACTGACCGCCTTGAATGCCAAACTGGAAAACAGCAACAGCACTTTTAAGCGACTGAAAGAATTTCATAAAGACGGACTCATCAGACTCGAACAACTCTCCCGGGAAATCAGCCTGAAAAAACATAAAGAAGAAACATCCAGGATCACTGTCGCTGATAACGAAAATCAGCTTTCACAAATGTATAACGTCATCGCTCATCTTGAAGAAGCCATCGGACGTAACGAGGAGGTTTACCAGGACATCGACGACAGACTTAAAAACAGCGACAGCAAGATATCCGATATAAAAAGCAAACGGGAAAAAACTCTGGAAAAATTCCGCATGCTGGAACTCGAACAATCCCAGTTTCAACTCAAGCGCAGCAACATCGCCAATCGTCTGGAGGAACGGTATCAGAGCTCTTATGCAGCGCTCAGATCAGAGTTGTTTGAAAATGAAACAGCGGATAAAGTCACATTCGATATGACCACAGAAGAGATGGAAGCCGACCTGTCCCGCAGCAAAGAAAAAATATCAAAGATTATCGATGTCAACCTGGGTGCCATCAAAGAGTATGAGCAGCTAAAGGATCGTTTTGACTTTCTGGAGACCCAGCGGGATGATCTTCTCAAGGCCATTGACGATCTGCACAAGGTAATCAAAAAAATAAACAAGATCACCCAGCAGCGGTTCATGGAGACTTTTACCCAAATCAACCAAAAGTTAAGTGAGGTATTTCCCCGTCTCTTTGATGGCGGTGAAGCGCAACTCGTCCTAATAGAACCGAACAAGCCGCTGGAATCCGGTGTTGAGTTTATGATTCATCCTCCGGGAAAAAAATTGACGCGCCTGAGCCTGCTTTCCGGCGGTGAAAAGGCACTCTCGGCAATTGCCTTTATTTTTTCAATATTTCTGATTAAACCGGCTTCGTTTTGCCTGCTGGATGAAATCGATGCACCCCTGGATGAATCCAATGTTTTCCGTTTCAATGAACTGTTGCAGGTCATCGGCGAAAATTCCCAGATTATCATGATCACCCACAACAAGCGGACAATGGAGTTTGCCGACATGCTGTTCGGCATCACCATGGAACAAAAAGGCATTTCAAAAGTTGTTTCCGTTAACTTCCAAAGGCCGGAATTAAATTGATTTTTTGAAGGCGACCCACCCAATGGCATTTAGCTGGTTCAAAAAAAATAAGAATAAACGCGCTCCTGAACTTGCCGAAGAGCAGGTTGCACGGATTCAGGAAGTTGAAGAGACGGCACCTGAATCAGTAGCGCAGGAAATAGCGTCCGAGCAGATACCGGAATCGGAAGATCAGCCAACAGATCCTGAGCAGACGGCCGGTGCTGATTTTTCCGATGAGACTTTAGACGACCCACCGGTCCTCCCGGGAAGCATTGGATATTTTAAGCGTTTGAAAAACCGCCTGTCCAGAACCCGCCGAAATTTTTCAGGTGGTTTTGAAAAAGTCTTCGCCGGTAAAAAGAAAGTCGACGCAGATGTTTTAGAAGAGTTGGAAGAACTTCTGATCACATCGGATATCGGAGTTCAAACTACCCTGAAGCTCATGGAGCGAATTGCAAACGCCAAGGTTGCAGACGTCGCTGAAGTAAAACAAATCCTGAAAAATGAAATTTTATCAATTCTCGTTAGCCGGCCTCCTCTACAGCAAACAAAGAAAAGCAGCCCCCATGTGATCCTGGTCGTGGGTGTCAACGGTGTCGGAAAAACAACGACGATCGGCAAAATTGCAGCATCATTAAAAGCTTCAGGGGAAAAGGTCCTGATCGCCGCCGCCGATACCTTTCGCGCCGCAGCGGTTGAACAACTCATGATATGGGCACAAAAATCCGGCGCCGAATTTGTCAAACATCAAGAAAATGCAGATCCGGCAGCCGTGGCCTTCGATGCGGTTGCGGCGGCCAAGGCTAGAGGATGCAATATCGTCCTCATTGACACAGCCGGCAGGCTTCACACCAAAGTCAATTTGATGGAAGAACTAAAAAAGATCAAACGCACGGTGGCCAAACAAATTCAGGGGGCGCCCCATGAAATTTTGCTGGTTTTAGATGCTACCACCGGCCAAAACGCCCTGTCCCAGGCGAAGCTTTTCAATGAAGCCCTGGCGGTTACCGGACTGGTCCTGACCAAACTTGACGGCACCGCCAAGGGTGGTATTGTCATCGCTATTTGCAACTCGCTGAACATTCCGCTGCAGTATATCGGAATCGGCGAGAAGATAGAAGATCTCATACCGTTTGATGCTGAGCAATTCATCGATGCGTTATTCTAACCTAAACGGAGCGGTTATAGGTTCAAGGTTCAAAGGTTTCAACCGATGGATACGGCTCACAATATTAATCAAAATCTGGCATACCTAATCATACCCATTGAGTGAATATGAAATTCAGCTTCTCATCTGGACACAAAAAAATAGACAATCGGGCCTGGTCCAGCAGAAATAAAACCATCAATACGACAGGAGGAGCGCTATGACTAAAGCAGAACTTGTAGAAAAGGCAGCAGTTGATGCCAAAATTTCGAAGGTTGCAGCCGCGGCCGCGTTAAACTCTTTTATGGGCAGCGTGACCAAAGCACTCAAAAAGAAGAACGGTAAAGTCACCCTGGTTGGTTTCGGCACATTTTCAAAAATGCGTCGCAAGGGCCGCAATCCGCAGACCGGTGAGCCCATCAAAATCAAAGCCCGCAATGTCGTAAAATTCAGGCCCGGCAAAAAACTTAAAGACGCTATTTAAGCAGATAACTGCGGGGCGGTTGAATGATTCAGAGAAGCCGCCCCGTATCCGGCAGCGCTGTTCCCCGCAATCAAATCACCCCATCTTCTCAGTCATGACACCACCTGATGGGTTGTCTCGAAAGGTCTGTTTAATTTACCCCAAGTTCGACAAATTTTTCCCCAAAAAGCCTAAAAACAGCGTTATCACGGTTATAACCTACTGATATTATTGATCGCGATAGGCCGGAAGGCCAATGTAGTGCCTGAATATATATTTAGTTGTTGACATGATAGT
>JAJRVC010000506.1 GCA_024277475.1 Deltaproteobacteria bacterium | reverse complement strand
CCATGGGCACTGGCGTAAGTTTCCAATTCAGAAATGAGCAATTTTTTTTCTGAGCAAGGCCGCACAAGGGTTTACGTTGAGACGTACTTTTCGTACTTCGCAGACGTAAACCCGCGGAGAACGCCGCTCAGAGAAAAAAGGGCCATTTATGGATGGAAACTAATTAACCAGTCAACTATCCAACGGGATTTGAACATCGGAATTTAGGATTTGCCCCAGGATGGTAAGGCGGTCGAACCATTTCGAATTTCGTGCTTCGGATTTCGAATTTGCCGGACAAGATGAACCACTAAAGACAAAAATTTGTTTGGTTCCCATGGGTCCGGGTTGGGAGTTTAAATATGAAAGCAGTCATTCTAGCCGGAGGCTTTGGCACCCGCCTCTCGGAAGAAACAGGGGTAAGGCCGAAGCCCCTGGTGGAAATTGGTGATCACCCGATCCTGTGGCACATCATGAAAATTTACTCCGCCGCCGGTATCGATGAATTCATCATTTGTTTGGGCTACAAAGGTTATGTAATCAAAGAATACTTTGCCGCATATTCACTTCACATGTCCGATGTCACCTTTGATTTGCGTAAAAACGACATGCAGGTTCACCAGAACGGCACGGAACCCTGGAAGGTCACGTTAGTCGATACCGGCCTAAAAACCATGACCGGGGGACGGATTAAGCGGGTTAAAGACTACATCGGTGACGAAACATTCTGTCTGACATATGGCGATGGCTTAACAGATCTGGATATAACAAAATCAATCGCTTTTCACCGAAAGCACAAGACACTGATGACATTGACGGCCGTGCAGCCGCCGGGAAGATTTGGGGCTTTCAATCTGGATGGTAACCAGGATAGGATTCTCACGTTCAAGGAGAAACCCCAGGGGGATGGCGCCTGGATCAATGGCGGATTTTTTGTATTGGAGCCGGGAGTCCTTGATTACATTGAAGGTGATTCAACCGTATGGGAGCGCGAACCGATGGAGAATTTGGCCCAGGATGGCATGCTTTCAGCCTACCGCCACCATGGATATTGGCAGAACATGGACACATTGAGGGATAAGAACACATTAGAAGAGCTTTGGCAAAGCGGCAAAGCGCCTTGGAAGATATGGTAAATAAAATTAGGTGGAAGTAAAATTATGAGAATATTAATTACCGGAAACATGGGCTATATCGGGCCCTGTGTAGTGAGTCATCTGCGATCATGTCACCCTGATGCCGAATTGATCGGGCTCGACATGGGTTATTTTGCCGGTTGTTTGACCTCCAATGGTATCTTCCCGGAATGTCGGGTGAACCTACAGCATTTTGCCGATGTCCGAAATATATCACAAGATTTGTTAAAAAATGTTGACGCTGTTGTTCACTTAGCCGGGATATCCAACGATCCGATGGGCAAAGCTTTTGAAAATGTCACCCTGGCTATAAACTACAAGGCAAGCATTAAGTTAGCTAAAATGGCAAAGGAGGAGGGCGTAAAAGCATTTGTCTTTGCGTCCAGTTGCAGCATGTACGGTGCTGCGGGAAATCAGGCCAAAACGGAAGATTCGGAATTAAATCCATTGACCGCATACGCCAAGTCTAAAGTCTATACCGAAAGGGATTTGGAGCCCTTAGCAGGAAACGGATTTACGGTAACCAGCCTCAGATTTTCCACCGCTTGTGGTATGAGCGACCGTTTGCGGCTGGATTTGGTGCTGAACGATTTCGTAGCCGCAGCCATTGCCTCGAAACAGATAAAAATTTTAAGCGATGGGACGCCCTGGCGGCCCTTGATAAATATCAAAGATATGGCACGCGCAATTGCCTGGGCTATCGGCAGGGAGGCGGTTAACAGTGGTAACTTTTTGGCAGTTAATATTGGAAGCAACCACTGGAATTATCAGATAAGGGATTTAGCGGAAGCTGTGGCGAAGGGTATTCCCGGTGTCGAGGTTTCCATTAACAAGGACGCTGAGCCGGACCAACGGTCCTATAGTGTTGATTTTAGCCTTTTTGAGCGAGTTGCCCCTAATCACCAGCCTGAATTTGACTTAATCACGACCGTTAATGATTTAAAAGATGGATTGAACAGCATGGGGTTCAATGATGAAAACTTTCGCAATTCAAGATTTATGAGACTGAAGGTATTAAACCATTTACGGGAAAAGAACCTTTTGACGGAAAGCCTTGTGTGGGCGTAATTCCTTTTCCAATGTTTTGTTAAGAAGGGATCAAATGAAATTTACAGAAACAAAATTAAAGGGTGCGTATGTCATCGAACTTGAAAAATTGACGGATGAGCGTGGATTTTTTGCAAGATCATGGTGCCAAAAGGAGTTTGAGGCTCATGGTTTAACACCCGCTATTGTTCAGGCCAATGTCTCCTACAATGTAAAAAAAGGTACATTGCGAGGCATGCATTACCAGATCAGCCCCTATGAAGAAACCAAGCTGGTGCGCTGCACCCGAGGCGCCATCTACGATGTAATCATCGATTTACGACCGGACTCCGGCACCTATAAAAAGTGGTTTGGTATAGAGTTGACTGCAGACAATTACAAAATGCTTTTCGTACCGGAAAAATTCGGTCATGGTTTTCAAGCCTTAGCGGACGATACGGAAATCACTTACCAGGTATCTCAGTTCTATACACCTGGAGCTGAGAAAGGAATCCGCTGGGATGATCCCGGCTTCGGTATCGATTGGCCTTTTCCGGTTACCGTGATGTCGGAAAAAGATAAAAATTGGCCTTATTTTACAGCATAACTCGGACCTTTCGTATCTTATAAATAATAGAGGTGCAATGTGATTATTATTGATAAAGCTTTAGAAAAACGGCACCAGGAGAAAAACCCCATACGGGTTGCAATGATCGGTGCCGGATTTATGGGACGTGGAATTGCCCTGCAGATATTAAACAGTGTGCCGGGAATGGAATTGGTCGCCATTTCGAATCATCATCTTGCAGGCGCCCAAAGAGCCTATTCGGAAGCGGGTGCAGAAGATATTCAAGTTGTCGAAAACAGGCGCCGCCTGGAGGATGCCGTCGCCCAAAAAAAATATGCCGTCACTGAAGATGCCATGATGCTGTGCCGGGCAGACGGCATCGATGCCGTACTCGAAGTCACCGGAGTGGTGGAATTCGGCGCCCAGGTCGCAATGAAAGCCATTCAAAACGGAAAACATTTCATCACACTGAACGCCGAACTGGACGGGACGGTCGGCCCCATCCTGAAAACATATGCCGATAAGGCCGGTGTCGTATACAGCGGCGCCGATGGAGATCAGCCCGGGGTTATCATGAACTTATATCGTTTTGTGAAATCCATTGGCGTCAAACCGGTTTTGTGCGGTAATATAAAAGGTCTTCATGATCCGTATCGCAACCCTACCACCCAGGAAGCATTTGCGCGCCAGTGGGGACAAAAGCCTCATATGGTTACCTCCTTTGCAGACGGCACCAAAATTTCTTTTGAGCAGGCGATCGTCGCCAACGCAACGGGAATGAAAGTTGCCCGGCGCGGCATGTTTGGACCGACGGTTGACTCCGGCACCCCGATTAAAGAAACAGTCGATCTTTATCCGTTAGATGCCCTATTGGAAGGGCGCGGCATTGTCGACTATGTCGTCGGAGCCGAACCCGGTCCCGGTGTTTTTGTGCTGGGTACCCACGATCATCCCCAACAGAAGCATTACCTCAACCTCTATAAACTGGGGACCGGTCCGCTTTATTGTTTTTATACCCCCTATCACCTTTGCCATTTTGAAGTACCCAACACTGTCGCCCGTGCCGTGCTATTTGGTGATGCCGCTATTACACCTTTGGGTGCACCGCACGTCGATGTCGTTGCCACTGCGAAAATAGACCTCAATACAGACAACATCATTGATGCACTGGGAGGCTATATGACCTATGGCCTGTGTGAAAATTCCGATACGGTCCGCGTTCAAAATCTTTTACCGATTGGACTCGCCGAAGGTTGTCGTTTGAAGCGGAATATCCCCAAGGACCAGGTACTCACCTATGAGGACGTGCAGTTGCCCGAAGGTCGACTGTCAGACAAGCTGCGGGCAGAGCAGAATGCCCACTTTACCCCCATGTTGCATAAATAACATGGCAAAGAATATTTAATGATCTGTAATTATACACGATATAATAGTGAAAGCACCATTTTGTGGATGTCTCCCCTGGTGAATTCAAAGGATGGATCGATTTTGCCATGTTGTTTACTCTTTAAAAAAAAATATCGAACTGCGTATGAAAAAAATCGGGTTGATTCCTGCCGCCGGCACGGCTGATCGTATCGCACCATTGCCCTGCAGCAAAGAGCTGTATCCCATCGGTTTTCAATCGATCGACGCCGGATGCGAGTTTCGTCCCAAAGTGGTCAGCCATTATTTATTGGAAAAAATGCGAACGGCCGATATTGCCGAAGTTTATATAGTGTTGCGCAAAGGCAAATGGGATATTCCCGAATATTTTGGAGATGGCAAAGCATTGAATATGCACCTTGCATATCTAATAATGGATTTGCCTTTCGGTGTTCCGTACACCTTGGATCAAGCTTACCCGTTTGTAAAAGATTCTATGGTTGTGTTCGGCTTTCCCGATATCATTTTCCAGCCGGACGATGCCCTGTCAAGCTTGCTTGCCAGACAGGCGGCATCCAGCGCCGATGTAGTGCTGGGACTTTTCCCGGCCGGGCGGACCCAAAAAGCGGATAGGGTTGATCTTGATGCCGCCGGCCGCATCCGCGAAATTAAAATTAAGTCTGCCCGCACCCACCTGCGATATGCATGGGTCATTGCCGTCTGGACTCAGGCGTTCACGCAGTTTATGCATGATTATTTAATACATCTCCAGGATGAAATTAGACGGCATAAAATCGACGGCAGTCTGACGCAGCCCCGGGAATTATTTATCGGAGACGTTCTCCAGGCTGCTATCGGCAATAATCTCTATGTAGAGGGAGTTCCCTTTCGCGACGGTACTTTTCTTGATATCGGGACCCCTGACAGCTTACTTAAGACAATCCGTCATAGTGTTTTACAGGAAAGGATAGAACATGAGTAGCAACTCGGTTTCAATTATTAAACCTAAATCCGGTTGGCAGTTCGTTGATTTCAAAGAGCTGAAGGAATATCGGGATTTATTCTATTTTCTCGTCTGGCGAGATATCAAAGTCCTGTACGCCCAAACCATACTCGGTTTTGCCTGGGCCGTTTTGAACCCGTTGATACAGATTCTTATTTTCAGTATAATTTTTGGGAAAATTGCCAAATTATCCACCGACGGCATTCCCTATGTATTGTTTTCTTCACTGGGCATTATTCCCTGGTCCTATATGTCGAATGCAATGACCGGCGCCAGTCAAAGCCTGGTCAATGGACGGGGTATGCTCGGCAAGATATATTTCCCCCGGCTGATATACCCGATAACGCCTGTATTGTCTAAACTGGTTGATTTTTCTATTTCCATAATCATTTTATTAGTTATTTGCATCTATTACGGTATCAGCCCGACATGGAACCTGATGTTATTTCCATTCTTTGTTTTATATATGGTATGCATTCCGGCAACTGCCGGAATTTGGTTGTCTTCGCTGGCCATTCGATTCCGTGATGTCAGGTTTGCCATGGCATTTATTATCCGAATGCTGATGTACTCAGCCCCAATCGTCTATACGGCATCAATGGTGCCTGAAAAATACAGGCTGATTTATTCCCTGAATCCGATTGTGGGAGTTATAGAAGGTATTCGAGCCTGCCTGCTCGGCACACCTTTTTTATGGCAATATATTATTCCGGGAATAATCACTCTCGGCCTTCTGCTTTTTAGCGGATTATTTTATTTCAAACGAATGGAAAAAATTATTGTGGATGTTATATAAGCGTTCAGGGGTTCACTGGTTCAGGGTTGGCCCTATCGTTGCAAAAGCCGGAGGGCTTCAGTTTGGCGGATAAACTAGTCAACGAAATCTGAACTTACAACAAGCAACATACAACTTACAACACACAACCCCCCAAATTAACGGTTTAATATGAGTTCAAATGACATAGCCATAAAAGTAGAAAATATCAGCAAGCGTTATCGTATTGGTTTAAAGGAAACAGTCCATGACACCTTTGGCGGCGCGATAATCGGCCTTTTAAAGAGCCCCTTAAAAAACTATAAAAAACACCGTTCATTGTACAAATTTGACGAGGATAGTTCTGATTCCGAAAAAGAGTTTGAATCTCCGGATATTATTTGGGCTTTAAAAGATGTTTCTTTTGAGGTGAATCGAGAGGAAGTGATAGGCGTTATCGGCAAAAACGGTTCCGGCAAATCCACCCTCCTGAAAATCCTCTCCAGGATTACAGACCCGACAAGCGGGTGTGTGGAGATTCGTGGCGGAGTGTCGAGCCTGTTGGAGGTTGGAACCGGCTTCAACCCGGAGCTGACCGGCAGGGAGAATGTCTATCTCAACGGTTCCATACTGGGCATGAAGAAAAATGAGATAGAACAAAAATTCGATGAAATCATAGACTTCTCCGGTGTGGATAAATTCATTGATACACCGGTGAAACGATATTCCAGCGGTATGCTGGTGCGCCTGGCCTTCGCTGTCGCAGCCCACCTTGAGCCCGAGATTTTAATTGTCGATGAGGTACTGGCGGTTGGCGATGCTGATTTTCAAAAAAAGTGCCTGGGTAAAATGGGAGCTTTGGCAAAAGCGGGTCGAACCGTGTTGCTGGTAAGCCACAACCTGGGGGCGGTAACCGATTTGTGCAGCCGCACGATTTGGCTTGACGAGGGAAAATTAATACTGGATGGACCCTCGATGGATGTGGTTGAAGAGTACCTGTCTTCAACTGTCAAAGGGCGAGGCTGCTGGACGGGGGATACGGCTGAACAAGGCTCCGGACGACAGGCGTGGCTGAGACATGCACGCGTGGTGTCCGGCAACGGAGATGGAGCATCAACAAATGTTCGTTTCGATGAACAGGTTAAAATTGAAATTGGATATGAAATAAAGAACCGCACCAGGGCATTCCGAAGCTATCTCTTTTTTAGAGATTCACGCGGTAATGTCATATGGTCTTCACACGACACGGACGGAACCGACAAGGCCGGGTCCGCTCGAGAACCTGGTGTCTATCAATCCACCTGTATTTTCCCGGAGCGATTGCTCAGGCCGGGCCGGTATCTGGTATCAATCGGAATTTTTGGGAATCCCCGTGAAGCTGTCGAAGAAGAACATATTGACGTGCTCAGTTTTGATGTCACGGAAGCAGGGTATACATTTAACCGTGACCCCAGAATGGGTCTCATAACCCCATGTCTGTCCTGGGATATTAAGGCTAAGGATCAAAATAAAGAAAAGCAACAGAATTGAAAAGTTGAAAGCTTTTTGCGATTAATTAATTCAGATGTGGCCGCAAAAAGGCACAAAAAGCACAAAAATTATATTTTATATTTTATTTTTTCAATAGGTTATAAGATCAAAATTCGAGAATTTTGATTTTTTACGAGATTGTCAATTCAGGAGCCTGCTTAATGTACAAACTGCTTTTTGATAAAATCAGACGGGTACGAAAGATGTGCTCGTTTCCCCTGCAAACCTATCGATACAGAGTTGAACTAACGGGTGCCCGCAGCGTAAACCAAAAATTAAGGTTACTGGGTCAAAGCTTTTGGCGGACCCTGATAGACAAGAAAAAAATCTTTTTTTATCCGGATAGACCCGTGGAGTTCCACGCTCTTTTCAAGGTTTTGAAATTCCTGGGCTATCAATATTCATCCGACCCCCAAAGCAATTGTAAATTGGCTTTTAAGTGGTGGCTGGCTTTTGATGGTAACCCTTTCGCTCCGGTAAAAGATTTTCCAACAATTAAAGGTCCTGAAAATAATGGGGTTACGGTACTCAATAGCCGCTGCAACGATATCAGCAAAAACATCATAAATTCGACCTTCGAAGAAATATTCGGCTATTCATTATCGGTCGATCCTCGTAAATACAGCGGCAAATGCGTTATGAAATTAAACTGGAACGCATTGCATAAAGGAAAGATAATTGAATGCCCGATCAGTTCGGTCGATGAGGATTTCGTTTATCAAAAACTGGTCTGCAACGAAGTTGAGGATGGGCTTGTAGAGGACATGAGAGTTCCCATTTTCGGCAATAAGACGCCCTTTGTCTACCTCAAATACAGGACCGTCAAAGACCGGTTCATTGACAGGGTGCACACCAACACAAAGGCCACGATTGCGGAGGTCGCTGATGTGCTGTCGACTGAAGAACTTAACAATATTCACCGCTTTTGCGTCGGAATCGGCCTGGACTATGGAGAGGTGGATGTCCTCAGAGACAGCGGTGATGGACGAATCTACATTGTTGACGCCAACAATACACCTTCCGGTCCACCAAGCCCTATCAGCGAAAGTGAAGGCAAGGTCGCCATTATGAGATTATCCCGGGCATTCGAGGAATCATTCGGTGTTTGAGCAATATGCCAAATAGACTCCCCACCCGGTTTTTAACCAAAAAAATCAGGGAAAGGGTATTGCAAATGTGTCCGGGTGCCATAACACATGTGGAAACACGCGAGCCGGTTGCAGCCCTAACCTTTGATGACGGTCCTCACCCTGTTTACACGCCCCGCCTGTTGAGTATTTTGAAAAAGCACGGAGTAAGCGCCACCTTCTTCATGGTCGGCATGACCGCAAGACGATACCCCGATATTGTAAAAATGGTAGCAAGAGCGGGTCATGTAATCGGTAATCATTCCTGGGATCATGCGCATCTGAATCAAATCAAATTCCGGCGCCGTCGCCTGAAGCAGATGTGGGCGTGTGCACGGGCGACGGCGCCCTATTCCAAAGGTTTTTTCAGACCGCCCTTTGGAGCGCATAATAACCAAATCCGCTTCGATGCGCTGCTATTCAGATATAAAATCATATTGTGGAGCGTGTCGGCCCAGGACTGGTTACCCCAGGGTGCTGAGGACATCGCGACCAAAATAATAAACCGGGTAACGCCGGGAAGTATCTTTCTTTTGCATGATGCCAGCTGCAGCAGCAAAGTGCCGGACCCACAGTCGGATCGCCAACCTATGCTGGATGGGCTGCAAATGGCACTTGCAGAAATAAAGCGGCAAATTCAATTTGTAACCATACCCGAACTGCTCCGCTACGGACGTCCGCTAAGCAACTGGCCGAGATCATCGGACAAGGATAAGTGAAGATGTCGCAAAACTTGGAAAAGCGGCTGTTCAAAGTTTCGATAGCTTTTCTACTGGCGATTTTTATTTTTATCTATGGCATGGCGGTCGCCAGGTTCAAAATAAAGCCTTATGAGACCATTAGTGAAATTTACAGCGCCGCCAAATCCTATTTAAAATTCGGCAAAGTCGTTCCCAAAAATCAATTGATTAAATCACCCACAATCCGGCTGATTAAATCACTTGAGGGCTCGTCACGTGAGCTTTTCGTCATTGAGAAGCCCGCATTAATGATGGAGGGCTATTACATTTTTCTTGGTTGGGATGACAACAACCAGTTTTTTTCGGCACGGCTTTATAATCATCGTGGCGACCTCCTCCATACCTGGGCGCTGAATTACTCCACCCTTGATTCAAATGGTCCGTTGAACAGGTCCGAGGGCCCGCACGGATTCGCGGTTCTGCGCGACGGTTCAATCATTGTCAATTTCGACAAGGGAGATGTGCTGGCACGAGTTGACAGCTGTGGAAAACCGATCTGGACTAAAAAGGGTGTTTACCACCACTCGATACAGAGGGCTGAAGACGGAAGTTTCTGGACCTGGCGTGGTGAGGGCAGTTCCTACAGCCAATACCAGTACCTTCATAATTTCGATTCCGAGACCGGCGCGACCATCAGGGAGATCGGCCTGGTCGAAGATCTGATACAAAAAATGGGTCCCGCATCGGCGGCCTTTTTGGTCAGACCCGACTTCCATTTTGAACGATTTAAAAAACCACCCCCCGATCACAAAGATATCTTCCATCCGAATGACATTGATGTCCTCTACTCGGACCTGGCACCAATGTTCCCCGATTTTGAAGCCGGCGATCTGCTCATCAGCTTGAAGAAACTGAACCTTGTAGCAGTTCTTGATCCGGACACCCTGGTTGTGAAATGGTGCAGCTACGGCCCCTGGCGGTGGCAGCATGATCCTGATTTCACAATTGATGGAAAAATCTCCGTCTATAATAACAACAGCAATCTGGGGCGCTCGGAGATAATAAAGATCGATCCGAAGACAAGGAAATTTTCAAATGATCTGTTCTACGGTAATGTCCATTTTTACACCGAATCGATGGGCAAACACCAGTATTTGCCTAACGGCAATATACTGATTGTCGTACCTGACGAAGGCCGTATCCTGGTCGTCACCGCAACGGGACAACGGGTCATGGAGTTCAACAACGTCTCGGCAAAAGGCGATGAATACAACGGGCACGTTGAAAACGGACTATGGGTACCGCTGAACTATTTTGATAAGTTTCCCGCATGCTCACAGTAAGGGTTTACGAAGAAATAAATTAACAATTTTGGAAGTTGAGGCGCCCGGCGCGGAAGCACAGGAACATCAAGACTATTTCGAGCTTCCGCAGCGCAGCGGGACGGGATGGATCGACGTCCAAAATGTGAAGTTATTTCTGAGTGTGCCCTAAGAATGATGTGGCCGCAAAAAGGCACAAAAAACACAAAAATAAAATTTTACACTTAATTATTTCAATAGGTTATAAGGTCAAACTTCGAGAATTTAGACTTTTTACGAGATTGTCAAGAATGAAAGGAGTCTATTAAGATGCACCTGGTTACTCTGATTATCCTGTTTTCCATTCTTCTTGCTGGTAATGCGTATGCATACTTAGGTCCAGGACTCGGACTCGGTGCTATCGGAGCTTTCATCGGCATGGTTGTTGCCGTGTTTCTGGCGATAGTCGGTGTTATCTGGTATCCGCTCAAACGGTTGCTGCGTAAATTTAAACCTGCGAAAACCGACTCGAACAAAAACATTGAAGATGCGAAAAGCAGCGAGAGATGATTTACCTGCTTGCCTGCTCTTTCTGTGTCGCCTTCGTTGAGCTCTTCATCCGGCTGAACCTGTCAAAGGATATCCAATCCATCATCGAGCTGTCGCGGGGAGGTCTGGGGGTGTTGATGTCCCCGGAAATGGACGATGATCAAAAGGAAGCCTTCGTTCGGCGCAAATCACTGGAGTTATTCAAAGCGACCTTTGTCTTTACGGCCAAGTTTCTTTCCGTCTTTGGGGTCCTCTATGCAATCTACTTCTTTGTCAAACAGTTTTCCTCCGAGACGGCAGAGGCAATAATTGATGTATTCCTATCGCCCGCGGCACTGGTCATCCTGACGGTTGTAACCATGCTCTATGTGTGGGTTCGTAAGTCGTTTGCCGAAAAATACAGCATTATCGATCGCCTGCTTCACTATCTAGCATTTTCAACGCCCTTCGTCCAAAAGATGCTCGGCGAACTTGAAAATGATCTTTTCAAACGCCAAATCGAAAACACAATCTCCCAACGCGAAGTATTCGTCACCGGACTTCCCAGGGCCGGAACAACACTGATCCTGGAGTTGCTCTACGGGACAGGTGAGTTCAGGACGTTTACCTACCGCCACATGCCATTTATCCTCGCACCCTTGCTCTGGAACAGGTTATCGAGGCCATTCCACAAAACTGCAACCAGGATGGAAAGAGCGCACGGCGACGGCATGAAAATATCCTTCGACAGTCCTGAAGCGTTTGAAGAAATCATCTGGCTGGCCTACCTGAAAAACAAGATCGTCAGCAGCGATAAACTTTCGCCCCTCTGCCCCGGTGACCAGGGCACGGAATTTGCCGAAGCTTTCAGGAGCACGGTTAAAAAACTGCTAAGCAACGGGAGTACGAAACAACACCCACCGTTGCGGTATCTTTCTAAAAACAATGCCAATTTTTCGAGGATCGAGTTGATTCACACGCTCTTTCCGTCATCTGCGATCGTTATTCCTTTCCGTCAGCCTTTAGCCCAGGTCGGCTCCCTGATGAAGCAGCATGAACAATTCACCGAATACCACCGGCAAGATGGGTTCTCCAAGCGCTACATGCAATGGCTTGGCCATTACGACTTTGGGGAAAACTTCAAACCCATCAATTTTGACAACTGGCTGGATGATGAGGAAAAATTGTCTTACAGTGATGCGAATTTCTGGCTAAAGTACTGGACAGCGGCTTACTCTCATGTGCTCAAACACAAAATCGAAAACGTTTATCTGGTTGACTTCGACAAGCTGTTGAGTGACGGAAAAAACAGTCTGAAAGCCATTGCTGATTGCCTTGGGCTGGAAAACAAAAACAGGTTTGTCGAAGCAGCCGGCAGGCTGCGCTCGCCGACTTCCCGCCCACTTGAATCCTGTCGATTCGCGCCGGAAATCCTCCAAACCGCTCTGAAACTTCATGATCAGTTGAAGTCTGTTGCTATTTGATCCCCTAATATTTCGATGAAAAAGAAAATCAAACACAGTTTACGACCCTCGGCAGCCGGCTCTGCGCTGCTTGCGATTAGACGCTGTATATGGGAATTCAGAAAAGGGCTTAGACAAAAAGAAGACCCCGAAAAATGCGTGGTCACGCTCTGCCCTGAAGAACCGCCAATCGGCATAGTGCTTCTTTCCTATATCATTGATGGATTTCTATTAGAGCCGGACAAGTCTGTGCCCAAAACCCACACCAACATCTGGCAGTCTTTGAAGATGGCTGAAATCTTCGTAGAACTCGGATACGAAGTTGATGTCATTCATTTTACCAACCATACTTTTGTACCCAAAGGAGACTATTCCTTTTTTATCGATGTTCGTCACAATCTCGAGCGACTTTCACCGTTGCTCAACCCGGACTGCATCAAAATCATGCACCTTGACACGGCCAATATAGTGTTTCATAACGCTGCCGGTGCAAAACGGCTTTTGGAATTGCAGCAAAGGCGAGGCATTACTTTACGGCCCCGAAGATTTGAGATGCCTAATTTCGGTATGGAACACGCCGACTATGCAATGACAACGGGAAACGAGTTTACGGTCAACTCATTTAATTACGCAAATAAGAATATCTATAAGTTACCTAGCCCGTGCGGAATTTTACTTGATTTTGCCGAAAAAGATTGGAATAAGTGCCGGCGAAATTTCCTCTGGTTCAGCAGCTCCGGGCTTGTCCATAAGGGGCTTGATCTGGCCTTAGATGCTTTTACGGGTATGCCCGACTGTCATTTAACCGTGTGCGCTCCGTTGGGCCGCGATCAGGATTTCGTACAGGCATACCATAAGGAACTGTATAAAACAGACAATATTCATACGGTGGGATGGGTTGACATAGACAGCCGTCAATTCAAAGATATCACGACTGCCTGCGGAGCGACCGTGCATCTGAGCTGTTCGGAGGGCGGCGCACCCTCTGTCAAAATGTGCATGCATGCAGGTCTGATCCCGGTTGTGAGTTACGAATCCGGTGTAGATGTGGCCGATTTTGGATTTACTTTAAAAGACTGTTCACTAGCTAGTATAAAAAGCACCATCAAGCATATTACAACAATTTCAAAAAATGAATTTCAAGAGCGGGCTCGCAGTTGCTGGAATTTTTCCAGAGACAATTACACGAGGGAAAACTTTGCTTTAGAATTTCGTCGAGTAATTTTGGAAATTATCGCAGACAGACAGGGAAAAGAACTGGGTGTCCCGGGAAACGTCAGGGACAGCGCAATAAATTAAATATCCAAAGTTGATGTGGCCTCAAAAAGGCACAAAAAATACAAAAAAAATAAAATTTAGCATTTAATAATTTCTATAAGATAAGGTTCACGTGGAACTAAGTGTCATCATTCCCTGTCTCAACGCCGAAGCGACGATATCCCTTCAACTCGAAGCGCTGGCTTCACAACAGTGGTCACATCCCTGGGAGTTGATTGTGGCCGATAACGGCTCCAGCGATAATTCTGTGGAAATTGCGCTCAAATTTGAGAAACGCTTTACTTCCTTTCGGGTTATTGACGCTTCCGGTCGGAAAACAGCATCCTATCCTCGCAATGTGGCGGCACGTGCAGCGATTTCAGATAGATTCGCCTTCTGCGATGCTGATGACGAAGTTGCCCCCGGATGGGTTGCTTCAATAGGCGATGCTCTCGCCGGCCATGAAATCGTTCATGGTCAATTTCGTTTCGATAAGTTTAACGATGCCGATTGGGCCGAAAACGCTGCAAAAAATTGGAAAAATGGTCTTTATACAGGCCGTTTCCTGCCTGGCGGCGGAACGGGTAATCTTGGGATCAGGCGATGGGTTCACGAAGCGATCGGTGGATTTGATGAAAACCTTCCCCGATTCGAAGACGCCGACTATTTTTGGCGCCTTCAGCTGGAGGGTTTTAAGCTTCACTACGTACCGCAAGCCATAGTTCAGGTTCGTATGGGACGGGTCGACCCTTCCCTGCCCTCTTTATACCGCCGTCACAGGACCGGCGCTGCTGCAAACTATTGGCACTATAAAAGATATCGGAACCTGGGTATGCTGCCGCCACCAACGTTGAGAAAATCGATGGCAAACTGGTTACGCACTTTCAAAAATTTAGTCTCTGCCGGTTTTAAAAGTAAAACTCAAAGAGTTGTCTGCAAAAGGCGATTCGCTCAACAGACCGGTGACCTCGTCGGGCAACTCCAGGGAAGGATCACTAACCCCTGTAAACCTTATCAACCCGGTGATAAATTCAGGGATAAACATAGGCTGCGATGACTTCGACAACCGGATTAACGAACGTTGCAAAATCGGGGCTTATAAGTTTTTCGGAACAACATCAGTCGGGGGGGGGGGGGCTTCTATTCTAGATGGCAATCATATCGACCCTACAAACATTTTTCTGCCAGTACAAACGCGCACCTATATTTGTAGATACCCGGGTCCAGAGGGCCCGGCACTGGCTCCTCCCTGAAAGGGAGTGCTGGTTTTATTACATACGAGTGCCTAAAGTGAGCTAAAGTGAACTAAAGTGCCTAAAGTTAAGGAATTCTATCTTTTTTTATTAACGACAGAGCGAAGTGATACATTAACTTTAGATCACTCCACACTTTGTATTATTTTCAAGGCAGAGCCAATTATTTCTGACCTGGCCCAGAGGACCAGGATTCCGATGTTAGATTGAAAACAAACCAGATTAATTTTTCGCTATTTGCGCTAGCGGGAATCATACTTTCCTCCGGTCTACTCGCCTTTGCCACCCTATCACACGGTACAGATTGGGGCGGAGATTTTGCTTCCTACATTATGCAAGCGCAAAATATTATAGCAGGAAGTCCTCAAGAGTTTGTAGAGGCAAATCGATTTGCTATTGAGCAATCTTTGCATAAGATCGGACCCGTGGCTTACCCGTGGGGTACCTCTTTGCTTTTATCCCCTTTCATTGCTTTGTTCGGGGTGAATATCCTGGCGCTCAAGGGTCTTAATCTGATCTGCTACATGCTGTTATTAATTGTCCTCTGGTTCGGCACGGGCAATCGACTTCCTACGCTCTATGCGGTGGGGTTTGTTGCTATTTTCGCCTTCAATCCCACGATGCTGCTCTTTCTCAATCATATCATATCTGATATACCTTTCCTTCTTTTCTCTACTTTAACCATGTATCTCATCGGGCGTATCGCCATTGAAAGACGGCTGCTGTTTTCACCGATTGTCGATCCTCTGATATTGGGATTTTTATTAGCTTTTTCAGTTTTCATAAGAACCAACGGTGTCCTTCTGGTCTTCACGTTGCTTTCGGTTCATGCCGTAATGATTGTGAAAAGGTATCTCCCGGCGGCCACTCCAAAAAGGGGAAAAGCCGATTCTTCGCAGCGATCAAAATTGACGCCGGCAAGGCCGGCTAGTGGGCCTTTCTGGTTGAACTTACTGCCGTATGCCGCCTTTATCGGCCTAACCCTTATTTGGCGATTTTTTTTCCCGGCGGGCGGCACATCACATTTCAATTACCTCGAAGATGTGACTATGAGCCTTATATTTAGTAATATAAGCTTATACCTGAAAGTTTTTTCAACGTCTTTTGCAAGCATTCCTTTTGCAAACCTTCTTTACTGGGCAACACTTCCTTTTCTATTCTTGGGAATGATTCATTGCCGAAAGCGGGATTACTATATAATCGTATATATTGTTTCTACGGTTGCCCTTTATGCCATATGGCCTGTGTCGGACCAGGGACTCAGATTTCTTTTTCCCATACTTCCATTCTACTTTTATTTTGTTTTTATTGGACTCGAGGTCCTTGTCCATTCTTGCTGCACACCAAAGAACAAACTATTTGCTCAAACTTGTATTTTTTTGGTACTCATTATTGCGACTGCCTATCTTATGAAATCATCTGTGGCCCAGGCTGCGAATAACATCAGGAATCACCGGGCCAACGAACAGGGCGCTTTTAGTGAGGCTGCCAACGATGTATTTTCCTTCATCAAAAAAAATACGGCGAGCGACGATATCCTGATATTCCGTAAACCGCGAGTTATGAGGTTACGCACAGGCAGGCAATCCTTGGTAGTTGACGACTCTTCCGAGATATCAAGGGGGGATTACCTCTGTTACGATACGAAAACATCCCATCTTCAAATTTCGCCTGCGGATATCGACAAGCTTGTAGATAAGAAACAATTGCATCGGATCTATTCAAATGATGTCTTTCGACTATACCGAATAATTAAATCCCAACACCGGGGAAATTATGAGGATGATGCCAAAACAGATTGAGGGACGGTAAAAACGCCAACATTCAATATTGATGTGGCCGCAAAAAGGCACAAAAAACACAAAAATATAATTTTAAACCCTATAATTTCTATAGGTTATAATATCAAAATTCGATGATTTTTACTTTTTACGAGATTTTCAATATTGAGGGAATAACCCTTAACGTTGCAAAAGCCGGAGGGCTTCAGAGCTAAGGCGTCAAGGGTGAAGTTGTAGTCGTTTACCTCGAATCCTTGACAACACAGAATCTGGAGTCCTCCGGCTTTCCCGAAGGGTAAACAACATGGCAAAATCGACCCCATCCTTTGAATTCACCAGGGGAGACATCCACAAAATGGTGCTTTCACTATTATATCGTGTATAATTACAGATCATTAGATATT
>JAJRVC010000505.1 GCA_024277475.1 Deltaproteobacteria bacterium | reverse complement strand
TGAGCAGCCCGCCTGAGAGTTTTCCTGAAATCACAAGTTTCTCGTTTCATCCTTATATCGGAATTCCAGTAAAGCAACCAGCGATTCATCAAAAAAAGATGACAGGTCTGAATACGAGACTTAGATTTCGTGTAATCATGGTGCGGGATTGTGGTGATTGGAACAGCATTTATTCCGCCAGGTCAAACAAATCCAACCCAGAACTTTGAACGCTGAACCCCAATTACCGCTTAAGTCTTTCTGCGATAAATTTATGAAACTGCTCTGACACCTCTCGGTTCCAATAGCCAAAAACACCGGTTCGTATAGAGACTTCCGTCCAATCAACCCTTGAAATAGAGACGCTGATTGTCTGCGGGGAACCGTTTTTTCGTTCGGTTCGGATGGTTGTCTTCTCACCGTCGGTGGTTTTTTCAAGAATCGGTTGATTGAGGTCAGTTAGAATACTCAAACATACGTTTAGAGTTTTGTCAAATTTAGCATTATAGCCTCTTTTGAGATCTCCCTTCAGGTAGGTGTAGGTTCCCGCACCCACCCCGGTTCCGATAATCACAGCGGCACAGCCGATCCATAGCCAAAAACAGGATATAATGAGGAGGGCCATAAATTTTCTGGTCATTTTTTACCTTCTATAGTTTGGTGTCCAATCAGAATTAAATTCTACGCCTTGCGGATCCGGGTCAGGGAATTCCTCTCAAATCCGGTGGCTCCGGGGTCAATACGACAACAGAGTCGTCTTTTTCTATTTTAACCCTCGTCTGGTTCTTGGAAGAATACCAGATCCCAACCCGGTTGCCGGCCTGGTCCAATATCCAGGCACCACGGGGCTCGATACTGTACACATGTTCCATCCGGTAAACCAGTTGATTCAACAGGGTAGGATTCAGATCTATCGGTTTCCAGCGGCTGGAACGAAGACTGTATTTATTGCCAATGCCGATAATGCCATAGGGAATTCGCTGAAACCCGCTGAAATAATACTGGTAGTCCGAGAGTATCTGGTTGTTTTTAAACACCTGGGTGACTTCCCGGCTGCTTTGAAGGCGGCCACGGGTCGAGGAACTGCATCCGGATAATACCGCCATCATCAGGGCCAGGACAATATTCAAGGATAGAAACCAGCCCTTTGTTCCGGCGACAATTAAGCTATTATTAAACATAATATTTCTCCGCGGGTACAGGCAAGGGTTACTCTGGGGAGGGGTGCGAGCCAATTCTTGCATTCACCATGTTTGCCGACGCATTCAATCTGAACAATAATATATTAGTAGCACGGTTAGTGCAAGTGTCAAGGAAATTTGGCCGGGTAAGAACCGGAAATATTTTTTTGCTTTTTGTGGTAAAAAATTGTATTGGAATATGTTCATCATCTTCAAATGATCCTTAAGCCTTTATTGACACATCACACGGCAATGCTTACACTTTTTTAAATTTCGCTTGCAGTGCCAATAATTTGTAAACTAAAAAAGAGGTCGACGAACTTCATGGAAAAGAAACCACTTGAAAAATCGTTAATCCCCAAAATGACGAAATTCGGTAAATGGGCGGTCTTACTTCTGCTGGCATTTATACTGATCTGGCCCCTTTCGATGGGGTTGTATTGGACGGTTTACAAGGCCTACACCCTATTGGATCAGACCCAGTTTCCCGATCTGGACCCCGATCTAACCGCTCTTCTGAAAGAAAAGACTCCGGACTCCGCGGCAGCCCAAAAAGGTGCGGTCCTTTCCGCAGCCATCAGAAATCGGCTGCAGCAGGAACTCGACTCTACCTTTGGCTGGTCTATCAACGACCTGATCATTTCTCCCACCCGTTGGTTGGACAACCGAGCCAACAGGCAGCGGGGGACTATCTTTGCCACCCGGATGCTAACCAATTTTTTTGCCACCAACCTGGCCAAATATGGCAAAGTAGATGCAGAAAACGATTTTTTAAAAGAAGCCCGGGAAAAATATTTTGCCTTCACCTCCGACAAGTGGTGGTTTCCATCCAGCGAAAGTCAATACAAAAAGGGGATCGCCCTGCTAAAAAAGTACGAATCCGAACTTATCAAGGGAAATGCCAATGCGGTTTTCAACTTACGTACGGATGACATGTACAACCTGCTTGACTTTATTATCAGCAAGCAGTTTTTAGACCAACCGCTCGGACTTCTGGTGCAGTCTAATGATGATGTGCCCTACAGCGAACTGGATGACCGGATCTATTACACCCAGGGTGTCATCCTGGTGGTCAGGGATGTATTGCGCGCTTTCATTCATCTTTATCCGGAAGTCACGGAAAAAGGAGGGAAAGAAAATATTCAAATTGCATTAAAAGAGATAGACCAGATCTGCACCTTTGATCCCCTGATCGTGATGAGAGGGGATCATGATTCCATTATGGCTGATCATCGGGGAAAAATGGCCCGATATCTGATTGCCATCAGAGAACGCATTAATGATCTGGCCCAATCCATCAAAAGCTAGCCAAACATAGCGGCATCATTCTTATTGATATTGCCCAGTTATCGCGCTACAACCCGGAACCGTGAACGTTGAACCGCTCAACCTGTTTAATTTCAAAAAGGTCCCTGCCCGGTCCGGGCGATACTTTCTTCCTGATGCTGTTTGTCCAAATCGACGAAATAGTCGCTGTACCCCGCGACCCGAACCAGCAGATCCCGGTACTCATGGGGTGCGGCCTGGGCATTTCGCAGTGTTTGTGAATCGATGATATTAAACTGTATGTGATGGCCATTGAGCCGGAAATAAGTTCGGATGAGGTGGGCAAGTTTTTCAATGCCCCCTTCCCCCTCCACAACAGCGGGTAGAAATCTCTGGTTGAGCAGGGTGCCGCCGGATTTGATCTGATCCATTTTTCCCAGGGATTTTATCACGGCTGTCGGGCCTTTGCGGTCAGCGCCATGGGCGGGAGAGGTACCGTCGGATATGGGCATTGCGGCCATTCGGCCGTTGGCCGAAGCCCCCAGTTTATTACCGAAATAGATATGGCAGGTGGTAGACAGCATATTTAAATGATAGGAAGTGCCTTTGGTATTGGGCTTGCCGTCAATTGCTCCATACAGGGAACTGAAAAGCTGCTGCATAATCGAATCCGCATAGTCGTCATCGTTGCCATAGAAGGGTGTTTTGTTAAAAAGGCGCAGTCGCAGCGTTTCCTGACCCTTAAAATTTTCTTTCAGCGCTTTCGTCAATTGTTCCATGGTGATTTCTTTTTCTTCAAACACGTGTTTATTTATGGCGGACAGGCTGTCGGTGATGGTGCCGATGCCGCAACACTGGATGTAATTAGTGTTGTACCGTGGTCCGGCGTTGTTATAGTCTTTCCCCCTGGCAATGCAGTCCTTGATTACCACTGAAAGGAAAGGCGCAGGCGCATAGGTTGCATACATACGCTCGATGTAATTATTGACCCTGATTTTCAAATCCACAATATATTGAAGTTGCCGCTCAAAGGCATTGTAGAGTCCCTCAAAATTTTTAAACGCCACAGGGTTTCCGGTGCGTGGTCCGATCTGCTTGTCGGTCAACGGATCGATCCCGTCGTTCAGCGCCAGTTCAAGAATTTTAGGGACATTGAGATATCCGGTTAAGATATAGGCTTCCTTGCCGAAGCAGCCGGTTTCGATACATCCGCTGCATCCGCCCTGCCGGGCATCTTCCAGTGTTTTAGCGGTTCGCATCTGCTCCATGATAACCTCATCGGTGTTGAACACCGAGGGGTATCCGTATCCTTTTCGAATCACCCTGCAAGCTGTTTTCAGAAACCGGTCGGGAGTTTTGTGACTGATTTGAACATTGGCCTGGGGCTGGAGGAGATGTATTTCGTCAAGGACTTCCAGCATGATGTAGGAAACATCATTGACGCCGTCGGCACCATCTGGTGTTAAACCCCCGATGTTGATGTTGGTAAAATCATTGTAAGTTCCGCTTTCCAGGGCGGTGACACCGACCTTGGGAGGAGCGGGCTGGTTGTTCACCTTGACCCAGAAACACCCAATGAGTTCCTTGGTTCCCCGGCGGTCCAGAGATTTCTCTGCCAGACCCTTTTGATAAAAAGGATAAAGATGCTGATCCAGACGCCCCGGGCTCATGGCATCCCATCCGTTTAATTCGGTGATGGTTCCCAGATGAATGAACCAGTACATCTGAATGGCTTCCCATAAATCCCGTGGAGCACAAGCCGGCACCCGGCGACAGCTTGCGGCTATCCGCTCGAGTTCTGCTTTTCTTTGGGGATCGGATTCACCGGCCGCCATTTCTTCTGCCAGAACGGCATGCCGTTCTGCAAAAATAATGGCGGCATCACAGGAAATCTCCATGGCTCTCAGCTGTTCGGCCTTATCGGCCGCATCGGAATCGTCCAGATAGTCAAGCGCTGCCAGGTGTTCGGCAATCCGGGCTTTGAAATCCAGTAAACCCTTTTCATAGATAGCACCGTCCAGGGTGGTGTGACCGGGGGCGCGCTGCTCCATAAACTCGGTAAACATACCGGCTGAATAGGCCGCCTGCCACTGGGCTGGAATATGACTGAATACTCTGTCACGCAGGGTTCGGTCCTTCCAGTAGGGGATGACCTCTTTTTTATAAAGCTCGATATCTTCATCGGAAACCGCATAACGGGTCATTTTTCTGGAGTTTAGGATCTCAAGATCCTGCACCGAATGGCAGTTGAGCTCCGGGAAGGTGGATACCGCTTTGGGATACGGGCCCCGTTCCCCCACAATCAGTTCATCATCGCCGATGTAGAGGGTCTTTTTTTGACAAAGATTTTTAAAATTCAACGCCCTGAGCACCGGCATGGAATATTTGCCATAGTTTTCTTTATAAAACTGTGTCACCAGTACAGCACGCTCCACCGAGATGGCGGGTTGAGCCTCAAAACTTTTTTTTCGAAGTCTGGTTACTCTTGGGGTCACTGATTCAGCCTCCTAATTTTAACTTGTAAGTGGTTCGGATACCCGGGCCATCGTGGATGGCATATTTTTCTTATATCGAATATTTTTCCGGTCTGCCTAGTGAACGGTTCCCGGTTCGGGGTTCAACGGACATTGCCCGTTTATATGAGCTGTCTGTGTTTTTTTGCCCGGAACGCTGAACCACTGAACCTAATAATGCAATCCGAAATGGCCTCTGTCAATTTTTTTGTGTAAAACTTTTTGGGGTTGAAAGAATATTTTTATTTGGATAACTTATCCAGGAAACGACAACCGAGGAGGAAAAGGGGAAATTTTAAAATGGAAAAAATTAACATATCCGTGGCAAATCTGTCCATTGAGGCAGAAATGTTTGAAACCCCAACAGCACGAAAAATGCTTAAAACACTGCCGATTGAAGGCTCGGTGAGCGTTTGGGGGGAAGAAATTTATTTTAATATCAAGCTATACCTCGAATTGGAGCCGGATGCCCGTGAAGCTGTAGCGGTGGGGGATTTGGCATACTGGCCGGCCGGTCCGGCATTTTGTATCTTTTTCGGCCCCACTCCGGTCAGTACCGGCGACCAGCCGCGGGCATACAGTCCTGTCAATGTTTTCGGCCGTGTATCGGGAGATAGCGGGCAATTCAAGACAGTATCGGATGGGGCGGTAATTAGAATAACCCGTACGGAATCATAAAAATGGATTTCTTTCATTTTTTGTTCTTGCATAAATGGGAATATTCCTGCATAAATTTGTGGGATGTCGCATCTCCTTAATGGATGGAACTATGCAAATTGTTACGAATACAGGAGCCTTATCGCCCTGGGAACCCGGCATATTCAGCCTGGCCCTTTACGCTGTTATGATCGTGGTGTTAATTACCATACTGCTGTTTATCGCTTCCTGGTTAGGTCAGAAAAAACCCGGTACCGAAAAATTGAGACCCTACGAAAGCGGTGTCATTCCCACCGGAAATGCTCGTCTGTGGTATCCGGTTCCTTTTTATCTGGTTGCTATCTTCTTTCTGATTTTTGATGTGGAAGGTGCCTATATCTTTTCATGGGCCATTGCCTGGGAAAGCCTGGGCTGGACGGGTTGGCTTCAGATGGCGTTTTTTATTGGGGTGTTGATTCTGGGCCTTGTTTATATCTGGAAAAAAGGGGGTCTTGAGTGGGGGCCGACGGACAAAAAAAGCTGAACGAACGACTGCTCAACAATGCGGATCTCGTCATCAACTGGGCCCGCAAATACAGTCTATGGCCCATGTTTTTCGGGCTTTCCTGCTGTTTTGTAGAGGAAGCAACCGCCTTCACCCCCCGTTATGATATGGCCCGCTTTGGGGCGGAGGTGCTGCGCGCTTCACCGCGTCAGGCGGATTTATTGATTATTGCCGGGACCGTTTTTAAAAAAATTGCACCGGTGGTTTTAAGGCTTTACGAGCAAATGGCGGAACCCAAGTGGGTCATTTCCATGGGATCCTGCTCTAATTGCGGTGGTATGTACGACGTATACAGTGTGGTTCAGGGGGTAGATCAAATCCTGCCGGTCGATGTTTATATCCCGGGCTGTCCGCCACGGCCGGAGGCGGTATTGCAGGGTTTGGTCATGCTCCAGGATAAAATCACTGCTGAAGAAAAGCCTATACGCTCTATCATTCATCTCGAAGGGGGCACCCAGGGCACCCAAAAACCCATTCAAGTGGATGGTCAAACCAAATCGAGGGATCCACGTGGCCCGGGCATGGAGGGCACAGCTATCCGGGGAGCATCAGCAGTTCCAACAGAATTCCGGGAAAGCCGCTCGGATCTGATGTGGACCCCTCCTCCGGGACAAATCGAATTAAATGAAAACGATAAAACCATTAGCCAAATTATAGGTGAAAACTTTGCCGATGCCGTTCAACAGGCTCCGCACAGCTCGGATATGCTTACACTCCAGGTGTCGGAAGACCGCCTAAAAGATGTTTTGCGTTTCCTCAAATCAGAGACAACGCAAAAGTTTAAGCGCCTGGAGGATTTGACCGTCATCGATGAGTCTGCCCGGCGCAAGCGGGAATCTTACCCGGATTTTACCCTTGTCTACCATCTTTTGTCTTTTGAGCCGGCCGGTCGACTGCGGCTGAAAGTGCCGCTGTACGGTAAAAACCCGGTCTGCCGCAGCGTGACGGATATCTGGCCTTCGGCCAACTGGTACGAACGGGAAGTCTATGACATGTTCGGGGTGCACTTTGAAGGCCACCCGAATCTGCAGCGTATTATTATGCCCCATGACTGGCAGGGCCACCCACTGAGAAAGAGTTACCCGGGCCGCGCCACCCAGATGTCCCCCTACATCCATGCCGACGCGCAGAAAAACCAGCCCCTGGATGGGGGTGTTTATGTTGAAAAGGCTAAAAAAGAACGCCGGCTTGTATTGAATATCGGCCCCCATCATGTCAGCACTCACGGATTGATTCGCTATATAGCGGCCCTTGATGGTGAAGAAATTATCGACCTGAAAATGGATATCGGCTATCACCACCGGGGAGTAGAAAAAATCGCCGAACGACAGACCTGGCACCAGTTTATTCCCTATACGGATCGCGTCGACTATCTGGCCGGTGCCGCCAACAACCTTCCCTATGTCATGGCGGTGGAAACCCTGGCGGCTATCACGGTACCCGAACGCGCCCAGGTCATCCGGGTGATGCTCAGCGAATTTTTCCGGCTGAGTAATCATCTGGTGTGGTTTGGCACCTATGCCCATGATGTCGGAGCCATGGCACCCAATTTCTATGTGTTTCGCGAACGTGAGATGATTATGGACATTGTGGAGCTTATCACCGGGGGGCGGCTGCATCCCGCCTGGTTCAGACTGGGCGGAGTAGCCGCCGATCTGCCGGATGGCTGGAAGGCGGCGGTGGACAAGTTCGTCAGGATATTTCCCCGGCGACTTGACGAATATGAGGCTTTAATTCGTAAAAACCCCATTTTCAAAGCGCGAACCCAGGGAATCGGCCGGATCACACTTAAAGATGCCATGGAGTGGGGAGTAACCGGACCTAATTTGAGAGCCTGCGGTCTGCAATGGGATTTGCGCAAAGCGTTTCCTTATTGCGGTTATGAAAATTTTGATTTTGAGGTTCCTACAGCCACGGAAGGGGATTGTTATGCCCGCTATCTGGTGCGGGTAGAGGAAATGCGTCAAAGTCTGGGAATTATCAAGCAAGCCGCCGACAACATGCCTTCAGGTCGCTGCATCACCGATGATTACCGTTACGTTATTCCAAAACGCAGGGACATGCTGGAAAATATCGAAAGCTTGATTCATCATTTTATCAACGTTACCCGGGGTCCCAAGATCCCCGTCGGCGAGTCATATGCCGCCTGTGAAATTCCAAGGGGTGAGCAGGGCTATTATGTAGTCAGTGACGGCCTCGGCTACTCTTACCGCACACGCATTCGGGGACCCGGGTTTGC
The DNA here is from genome assembly GCA_024277475.1 of Deltaproteobacteria bacterium. The sequence goes on along the minus strand of JAJRVC010000505.1, from coordinate 268 downwards.
CAACGTGCAGGTGATGCCGCTGATGGCGGTGGGAGAAACCATCGCCGATTTGATCACTATCATTGGTTATTTTGACTACATTTTACCGGATATCGACCGTTAAAATGAATTTGGAATGCGGAAGCGGGAAAGCGGAAGTTGTAATTTACCGATTGGTTGTTAACCCTATGATACCTGAAGAACTCAGACAATCTTTGATAAAACACATTGATCAAGTTGACCACCCCAGAGAACTGGCGGTGGATGTCATGTTTGCAATTCAGGATTA
>JAJRVC010000504.1 GCA_024277475.1 Deltaproteobacteria bacterium | reverse complement strand
TGGGTGGGGCCAGTCCCGAATTAACCATGAATAGCGACACCCCCGCTCTCTGGTGGTTGGCCGGTCTCACCACTGTTGCCGACTGGATAGGTTCCAATGAACGATTTTTTCTACCTGAAGGACGGGACGGTATTAAAGATGCCTCTGAGCTGGCCCGGGATGCTCTTGATGCCATCGGCTTCCAGAAGGCCCCATTGGTCCGTGATCTTTCTTTTCATGATTTGTTTCATGACGCTGATCAACCAGAAAAAAAGTGGAACCCCAACGAAATGCAGGTGAAGGCCCTTGCGACGGTGACCGGCCCCGGAGGCTATGTGATCGAGGCACCCATGGGCATGGGCAAAACCGAAGCCGCGCTTTGGGCCGCGTATCAGTTGCTTGTTACCGGAAAGGCCAATGGCATTTACTTTGCTCTTCCTACTCAGGCGACAAGCAACCGCATTCATCTGCGCATGAATGAATTCCTTCGGCGGATCGCCCCTGCCGCACAGAACAGTCGTCTTATTCATGGTAACTCCTGGCTGATGGATAATAATCTTTGTATCTCTCCAGCCCCAACCGACGTAAAAGGAAAACGGGATGATGATGCGCGAACAGGTGTGGATTGGTTCTCCTCGGCCAAACGGGCGCTTATCGCCCCTTTTGGGGTTGGGACAGTTGACCAGGCATTGCTTGGCGTGGTGGCGGCGAAGCATTTTTTTGTCCGGCATTTTGCCCTGGCCGGTAAGGTTGTAATTCTTGATGAAGTTCACTCCTATGATCTCTACACCGGAACCCTTATCGATAATCTCATTGCTACACTTGAAGCCCTTGGCTGCACGGTCATTGTTTTGTCGGCTACGCTCACCGGTAAACGGCGCGTAGAGATCGTCTCCCTTCCGGAACACAGCGAGGACGAAGTTTATCTTCCTTATCCTCTTATTACCGGAAGAAACGAGAGTGGATTACTCCAACCGGTTGCGGCCGAACCGCCTGAATCGCACAAGATAATAGTTGATTTCATTACCCCGGAAAATGCCGGCGAAGAGGCTGTCGAGCTTGCCCGTATGGGTGGGGCGGTCCTCTGGGTATGCAATACGATTAATGCGGCACAAAAACAATTTCAGCGGTTTATGGAACTCGTCCCTGGTGATTTGCCCATTGGTCTTCTTCACTCCCGCTACCCGTTCTGGAGGCGGGAGGAACTTGAATATGAATGGATGGAACGGTTTGGCAAAGATGGGAAAACCAGATGCGGCTCTATACTTGTTTCCACCCAGGTGGTTGAACAGAGTGTGGACCTTGACGCCGATCTTCTGGTTACCGAACTGGCACCAACTGACATGCTTCTGCAACGTCTCGGCAGGCTCTGGCGCCATGAACGGGATAGCCGCCCGATTGATGAGGCCAGGTTCTGCATAATCAAGGAAGGAAATAGCCTTGATGAGTTCCGAAACATGGAACCGAAGGCGATTGTTGATGCCTTGGGAGGCAAGGCTCATGTCTATGATCCGTTTGTGTTGTTGAGGACTCTGCAATTATGGAAAACATATTCGTGTGTGAACATACCGGTTCAGATACGGGAATTGATCGAGGAGACCTATCAGGTCAGGGATGATGACCCTGAACCATGGGAAAGACTTTTTGATGACCGATTTGCCAGAAATTCCAACGAGAGGTTTCTGGCAGCGATGAACAGCAATTACTGGCAGCTACAGCTGCCTGATGCAGAAGGTGTACAGACCCGGCTCAACGAGATTCCGGCAGTTTCATTGGTGCTCTGTCGAAGTATATCCAGGCAGCAAGCTGAGTTTATAGATGGGACTACGGGAAAACTTGGCGGGGATACCTTCCGGCTGCCAACCGCCCAGGCAATCCATAAAAATCTGGTGAAACTCCCGGAATATTGCTTTGAAACCTTTTTGTCGCATCCTGCTTTCTCCGGCTATCTCTTTGGAAAACAGAGTGCCGGGATAGTCGCAGAAAACGGAACCGTTGGAGTCAGTGGCCTGAAAAACGAATACCGGTTGTTTTATTCGAATGAGCTGGGGCTTGTTATCGAAAAGATATCGTGAAAGGAGGGAATATGAATGTAGCATTTGACCCATGGATACCAGTGGTGACCAATACAGGAAGACGGGAACTGGCAAGCCTTGCCGAGGTGCTAACCGAGGGTGGGAATTTCGCGGACCTGGCTGTGCGTCCTCATGAACGGGTTTCCCTGATGCGCCTTTTTCTATGCGTAGCGCACGCCGCCATCAATGGCCCTAAAGATTACGACGAATGGTGTGAGGTGCCGCAACGATTACCAGATGCCGCCAGCAAATACCTGCAGAAATGGAAGGATTCGTTTGAGTTGTTCCATTCTGAGAAGCCTTGGTTGCAGGTATCGGAGCTGAATGTTGTCCCAAAAGGAAAAGGTCGTGAATCAGATGAAGCTAAGGAATGGACTTCTCTTGCGAGATTAGATTTTACAAGGGCCAGTGGACATAATGCCACCCTATTTGATCATCAATCCAACAGGGGAGAAGAGCACCAGTGGGAAGAACACGACATACCCCTTGCTCTTTTGGCGTTCCAGAATTTTTTTGTTGCAGGAGGTCAAGCTCCATCTCGAAAATGGGGAAAACACTTAATGCAGAAGCCACCATATCCTCAGGGAGGCCCCTGTGCCGGAAAATCAATAGTCTATGCGTTTGTGCGCGCCAAGACTCTTTCTGATTCTGTCTGGTTGAACCTAAGTTCCTATGATGATCTGAAATTGCTTTATGGAAGAGGTAAAGAATGGTGGGGTAACCCTTTATGGGAAAAACCTATAAAAAGTCCAGTTGATACTGAAGCTATAAAAAACGCAACACAAACTCATGTAGGGAGGCTGGTGCCCCAGACGAGAATTCTCAAGGTTGGTGATGACCGAAGAACTGTATTGCTCGGAGCTGGATTTGTATATCCAAAATTTCAGGATAAGGACAGTCCATTCCACGCCGATCCTTTTGCGACAATAGTTTTAACTCGGGCTGGTGAAAGGGAACTCCTGTCAGCAAAACCAAATATTGGTTTGTGGCGTCAATTGCATGCCTTAATTGTACGACAAAAAGATGGCATGTCCTCAGCCCGAGGACCACTTTGCCTGCGGAATGTAAATCATGACCGAAGGTTCGACATCGTAGTCAGTTCCATGCTTACCAACCCAAAGCAAGCGGCGGAAATTTTAGATTTATTTGAATCAATCTTTCATATCCCATCTCAACTTCTTTTACCTGAGGGAACCGTTAGTTATGAGCAGGAGGTAGCAAAAGCAGTGTCGTTATCAGGTCGATTGAGTTCAGCCGTCTCTGAATATCGCAAAGACTTAGATGATAATTGGTTGAGCAAAATCAAGGAGTTCGAAAAAAAGACCGCCCAAAAAACAGAAGTTGAAAAAGCTAGGGGGAAAAAATATCTGGAATCAACTTCCCCTTTATATGGTACTGCTTCCAGCCATTATTGGACCACTGTTGAGAAAAAATTGCCGCTGCTCATGGCCCATATTGAAGCAATTGACTCGGAAGACTCTATATCGACCCGAGAAATCTGGCGAAAGATGCTATCTATGGCGGCCTGTGACGCCTATTCAACCACCTGCGGGCAAGAGACCCCGCGGCAGATGCGGGCCTTCGCCAAGGGGTGGCAAATACTGACGGGGAAGAAAGATCAAACGGAATTCGATAAGAGCAAAAAGGAGGAGGTGAACGTATGAGTAGGATAATGGAGCAACTTCGTAGACGGCAGGAGGACCGGGGGTTAATGGCGGCCCTCCGCTGTATCCTGGTGAAAAACAAAAGACATCGTGCTTGGCCCGCCTTACATAGGTTAGGGGTTGCCATTGATGACGACCGTTCACCGCTTCCTTTTATCGCTGGGCTTTATGCGAGTCATCCCAAGGAAACGGAGAAGGGGAATTTGGGTGATAGTTGCAGAGCCATTCAGAGGAGAAGGGATGAGAGGGCCGGGGAGGACGGGAAACTCACCCCAACGGAACGACGATTTCAGCATCTTCTCGCTGCCGATAGAAGCGAATTGGAAGGGCGGGTTTTGCGGATGGTGCTGATGGCAAAGGCCCTGGATGTACCCATCAATTATGAACAATTGGCGGTGGATATGATGTATTGGGGTGACAAGAAAAAAAATGCGTGGGCCTCGTCTTTCTGGGCAATGGAGAAGACAACGGGTGAGGAGGGGATGGCATGAGCTGGCTGGTTTATATGGAAATTGATGAAGCTACGGCCAGGGATGAAAAAATTCGTGACAGCTATTCCTGGCACCAGAAGTTGTGGGACTGTTTCCCTTGTATGCCAGAGAGGAAACGAACCGATATCAGCTTTTTGAGCAGGGTTGATCCCTTGGAAGCTAAATTTAAGATTTGGCTGCTCTGTAAAGAAAAGCCCGCAAAACCGGTTTGGTGTCCCGCTGATGATTTTGCCGCCAAGGAAATCGCTTCGACTTTTTTGTCGCATCGTTATTACGCGTTTGATTTGAAGGTAAATCCAGTCAAGACCATTGTACGGCGCGGTCCCAACGGCGAAACACTGTACCGGGCCGATGGCAAGAGGAAATCGGGCAAACGAGTTTCTTTGGTCAAACCAGATGAATTGCGGGAATGGCTGATCAGGAAAGGGATGGCCCGTTGTCGTGATCGGGAGACCGGCCGGGACGTTGCGGGAGGGTTCCGAATCGTAGAGGGAAGGCCTTTAGAAATCAGGCCGATGGTTGAAAGTTATTTTCGCAAAAAAGATAAAACCAAAGGTGTTACCCATAAAGCGTATCATGGTGGCGTTCAATTTCGCGGCACCCTGGAAGTCACAGACCGGCAACAATTTACCGAGACATATTATTCCGGGATAGGCAGCGCCAAGGCCTTTGGATTCGGGCTGTTCTTGCTCGCACCTTTGAACTTGTAAATTTTCTAAAGATAAATAAGGAGAAAAGTCATGAAACATCTGGAACTGCACATTATTCAATCTGTCCCCGTTGCCTGCCTTAACCGGGATGATCTTAATTCACCCAAAACCGCAATTTTCGGCGGTGTCCAGCGGGCGAGGGTCTCAAGCCAGTCATGGAAACGGGCGATTCGGGAGCTGGCAAAGGAGATTGACGCCGAGGAAAATAACGGCCTGTTCAAAGGTGATCGCACCCGCCGCATGGTCTACACTCTCCAGAAGCGTCTTGTTGAAAAAGGAATGCCGGAAAAGGTTGCCGTGGTAATTGCCGAGCGGGTGGCGGATATTGTCGAAACGCTTGATTCAAAGGTTGATTCGAAAGGTTACAGAAGGATCAAAACCGTCATGTTTTTCTCGAAGGCAGAATACGATGCAATAGCCGATGCCATTTTTAATTCGGATGATGTTCAGAATTCAGTCACAGATTTGGAAGCATCCATCAATAGTCTGGAATTCCTACGTGAGAGGATCAAATCTTGCAGGGACAAAGATGAGACCGAGCAACTGAAAAAACAAAGAGAAATATTGCTTAAAAAACGCGACAAGAGCATGAAAGCCATGGGCAAAATCCTGTGTAAAGGAGCGATCGCCAAGGCCATCAAATCGGCGCAACTGAAAGATGCGGCGGATGTCGCTCTTTTCGGTAGGATGGTTGCTAATGACCCGTCATTGAAGGTTGATGGAGCATCCATGTTTTCCCATATTCTTTCCACCCATAAAGCCGACAACGAGATCGATTTTTTTGCCGCTGTCGATGATCTGAACAAAGGCGAGACCGGCGCCGGCATGACCAGTACGCTTGAGTTCAATTCCGCTACATATTATCGCTTTGCCGCGCTCAATCTAGATGATCTGGCGAACGATAGCCATCTCGGAGATGCAGTTTTCGAGGATGGGTCAACGAATCGGACAGTCGAAACGAGAAGAAAGGTGGTGAAAACCTTTTTGAAAGCAACGATCCAGGCCATCCCTAGTGCCCGGAAAACGACCATGAACGGGAACACGCTTCCTGTCTATGTCTTGGGAGTTGTCCGAGAAAAGGGCCACCCGATTCAATTGGTCAATGCCTTCGAAAGTCCGATTCGCCCTTCAATGAAGGGGTTCGCAATTGAATCAATCAATAGGATGAACCGGGAATATGCCGATCTTCAGGATACATGGGGGATAGAATCCGTGTTTGCAAAAGCGGTTGTGAAAGGCATCTTGAAAGAACAGATTAACAAAGACTTGGGATCGATTGAAACCTGTAAGTTGAATGAACTCATTGACGGGATGGTGGAACATGTCATCTAATAAAAGTTTTCTGGCCCTTCGTCTGGAAGGCCCTTTTCAGTCCTGGGGATTCGACAGCCAGTACAATCGCCGTAACACCGGCCTGATGCCAACGAAAAGTGCCATAGCCGGGATGTGTTGCGCAGCACTTGGCCTGCCGCGAGGCAGTAACAAAGAGCGAAATTTTCTGGAATCTTTTGTAACGGTACGGATGACTGCCATTGCTATACCCAAGAAAGTGGCAAAACATGAGCTGCCGGTGAGAAGGTTGCAGGATTTTCACACCGTCCAGAAGACAAGACGCGCTAGCGGGGCGATCAACAAGGATTGTGTGCTGACCCATCGGCAATATCTGACTGATTCAGCCTTTGGCGTTATCCTTGAGGGAGATGATACCATTTTGGCTGCGATAGCGGCGGCCCTTGCCAATCCGAAATGGGGGATATGGCTCGGCCGTAAAACCTGTATCCCGTCGTCGCCCATCCTTGTCGGTTTTAAGGGGGATTGGGAGAATTTAAAGAACCTTTTGAAGAACAGTCGAGATGATGCTTTGAGTCTTCTTGTCGGCGCAGAAAAAATTGAATCATTCACTCGGCAGGAAGAGGTGGATAATTTCGTTGATGGAAGAGATTCGCTGCCCGATGTCCCTATATCATTTGCCTCAGAGCGAAGGATGTTTGCGCCACGGAGAATTCGAACCAGGCAAGCAGGGGAAAAGTAACATGCAAAACAAACTTGTAGTTTTTAAGGGCAAAAAAATACGACGTATTCTACATGGTGATGAGTGGTATTTTGCTGTCGTTGATGTCGTATCTGCTTTAACGGATAGTAGTAATCCGCGTGATTACTGGTATCGCATGAAGAAACGTGAGGCGGCATCAAGCGGTGTTGAGTTGTCGACATTTTGTCGACAACTCAAATTGGCATCAAGCGATGGGAAAAAGTATAAAATTGATTGCGCCAACACCGAAGGCCTTTTCCGCATCATCCAGTCCATCCCCTCGCCCAGGGCTGAGCCCTTCAAGCGCTGGCTGGCCAAGGTGGGCTATGAGCGGGTGCGGGAGATCGAAGATCCGGAGCTGGCCACCCAAAGAACCAAGGCCCTCTACCGGGCCAAGGGCTATTCAGAGGCCTGGATCGAAAAACGGATGCGCGGTATTGCAATCCGGGCTGAGTTGACTGATGAGTGGCGGGAACGGGGGATAGAAGAAGACCCGGAATACGCCATCCTCACCGCTGAAATTTCCAAGGCCGCTTTTGGTTTAACCCCATCGGAATACAAAAAGGTAAAGGGGCTGAAACGGGAAAACCTGCGGGATCATATGACCGATCTTGAGTTGATTTTTTCCATGCTGGGTGAGGCCGCAACCACATAGATTGCCAGGGAAAAGGACGCCCAGGGGTTTTCCGAAAACAAAACCGCGGCCCGCAAGGGCGGCAGGATCGCCGGTGACGCCCGGAAGAACCTGGAGCTTGAAAGCGGCAGGAAAGTCGTCAGCGAGGAGAACTATCTTGACGAACCGGAGAGCGTCAAGCGGCTGAAACGATAAGGAAAAAATGAAATCATGGATCAGAACCACGGCGAAATTGTTTTGTATGAGGCGGAAAATGGCGATACGGCCATTGATGTGCGGCTGGTAAATGAAACGGTCTGGCTGACGCAGTCCCAGATGGCTGAGCTTTTCGAACGAGATCAGTCCGTCGTTTCCCGCCATATAAACAATGTTTTTAAAGAAGGGGAGCTGCCCCGGAAAAGCAATATGCAAAAAATGCATATTGCAGATTCGGACAAGCCAGTTACCTTATATTCACTTGATGTCATCATCTCCGTTGGCTACCGGGTGAAATCCCAGCGCGGCACCCGCTTCCGTATCTGGGCCACCGGGGTTTTGAAACAGCACCTTGTCCGGGGGTTCACCATCAATGAAAAACGGCTGGCCGAGACCGGCGCCGCCGAGTTGCGGCAGGTGGTTTCGCTCCTTGCGGACACCCTTGATTCCCAGGGTCTGGTCACGGATGAGGGCCGCGCGGTGCTGGATATTGTTTCCCGCTATGCCGCTACCTGGAATCTGTTGTTGCGCTACGATGAAGATCGGCTG
>JAJRVC010000503.1 GCA_024277475.1 Deltaproteobacteria bacterium | reverse complement strand
TGCTCCGCGGCAATGATCAGATCGTATTGCTCTGTAACGACGGGAATAAAGTCGAGATCCAGTGCGGCGGCGGCGGCATGAATTCCAAGACCGGTGTCTACCGTGCCGCTGAGCACCGCTACGGCAACGGCCATGTGAGTGAACTCCTCGTGATGATAGCCATTGACATCCGCCGGATCGATTCCGGTTTGATTTAACCGGAAGTCCAGCAGAATTCGTGTTCCGGAACCTGCCTGTCTGTTGATAAAGGAAATGTCATTTCGAGCCAGATCCTCGATTCCCTTAATGTTTTTGGGATTTCCCCGCCTGACCATCAGGCCCTGGTCCCGCAAGACCAGATTGATTAGTTTTACTTCTATTTGCGTTAAAAATTTCTTAATATAAGACACATTGTAAGAACCATCCTGGGGGTCCAGCAAGTGGGATCCGGCCAGATGGCAGACGCCTTTTTTAATGGCCATCAGTCCCCCCATGCTGCCCACATGGCTGGATGAAAGGGTTAATCGGCTGTGCTCGGCCTTGATTTGATCTGCCAGAACATCCAGGGTGTTGTCGTGACTTCCAACGATGACAATGGTTCTGAGAACTGACGGTAGAGGTCGCAAAAGTTGGGCGGAAACCCTTTCACGGTCATTGATACCCTCAATGTGGGTCGGGATCCGAATCATACCGTCGGCTTCCGTAATTGATGTAATACTGCCGGCACCTCTAGGCAGGGGGGTTGCAACAATCCGATTACCCACTTGCCCAAGCTTTACCCGCAAGAATTCTTCAACGCCGAGCTTCGAGGCTATCTTTCGCGTTGGCTCTACCTGTACCGTCTGGCCGGAGTCATCGGGTTGTCCCAGCATGCTATGGATTAAGGGCCGGACAAATTGCTCAAAAGCAATGATTGCAGACACCGGATATCCCGGAATGCCGAATACCGGTTTTCCCTCAACCGTACCGATTACCACCGGTTTGCCCGGCATGATGGTCACACCATGAACAAACACCTGCCCTAGATCGAGGATGACCCGTTTGGCAAAATCTTCGGAACCGGCAGACGACCCCCCCAGTATGAGAATCATTTCATAATTTTCTTTGGCGGCCTCTTGAACTACCTGTTTGATCCTGGCCGAATCGTCCATCAGCATATTGTGGCGGCTGTAAACCCCACCGCAGTTTTCGATCAGACTGCCCAGTACAAAAGAGTTGGTTTCAAGCACCTGGCCAGGTTTGAATTTTTCAGTGGAAAAGTGGCGCCAATCGACGAGTTCCGAACCGGTGGGGATAATCAGGATTTTTGGTTTCTTCTTGACTGGTACCGAAAATACACCGCCTGTCAGCAAAGCACCGACGCAGTAAGAAGTGATTAAGTGGTTTTGGGGAAAAAGAAGTTCCGTTGCCACGATGTCTTCTCCGACCTTGCGTACATTTTGCCAGGGGAAAACCGGTTTGTCGATTTCAATGCGCAGGTCATCGAGGACAAGGACATGTTCGATCATGATAACCGCGTCGGTATTTGCCGGCATTACATGACCGGTATTTACATAAAATACATCCCGGCCGACCCTAAGTGCTTTAGGCACTGTTTCGCTGGCACCGAACGTGATCTCGGCTTTAACGGCTAAACCGTCCATGGCGGCTGCATTAAAATGGTGTGAAGATATTTTTGCATGGATGGGTTGTGCCAGAACCCGATCGACGGCTTCCGGCACCGGAATTGTTTCGATTGCAAGAACATCGGTCACATCAAAAGTCTCATGGATAATCTTTTGGGCTTCCTCCAGGGTTTTCATTTTAAGGTAGACATTACGCTTCGATTCCATTTACTAATCCTATGATCTATATTTATTATTCAATAGCAATTTATGTAATAATTCACCGCAGAGTTCGCAAAGATCGTTGATAAAGTCATACAGCAACTAAATAGATAAATTTAGAAAATTTTATTTTTTATTTAATGATTTCTATGATTTCCGCGGTTGGCTTGACTTTTACACCAAAATAACTTCCACTTGCGTCCCTTCCTCCAACCCTTCGGTATTCATACCGATTTCAATTAATCCGTCTGCTTTTACCATCGTGCTGATTAAACCTGATTTGCCCAATATCGGCTCTGCCCACAGGACACCTTCTTTCTGATTTAACTGAATACGGATAAAATCGACACGACCCTGAGCCGAGGCCAGGTTTCTACTCAACTTTGCCGTCAGCCGTAACTTCTTTCTATGAACATCGGTACAACCACTGATATGCTCTATAAATGGTTTTACGATCCTGGAAAACACAACCATGGCGGAAACTACATGTCCGGGCAATCCCCAAAAGGCTTTATTCCGGACCCTGGCAAGAATAGTAGGTTTTCCCGGACTAATCGAAATGCCGTGAAACAAAATTTCGGAATCCTCCAGGGCGGTGATAACATCAATGGTAAAATCCCGCACGCCCACAGAGCTGCCTCCGGACACCACAACAATATCACATTGGGCCATAGCCTGAGAGCTTTTTGCCAGAAGCGCTTCATAATCATCGCGCACGATTCCAAATGGGAGTGCCGTAGCACCGATTTCCTGAATCAAACCTGAAAGTGTGTGGGTGTTGACGTCCCGAATCTGACCCGGACCGGGAGATTCGTGAACGGCAACCACCTCATCTCCGGTGGAAATAATGCCGATCAGTGGTTTTTTGTATACCGTGACAGTCTGTTTTCCCAATGCAGCCAGCATTCCGGCTTCCTGGGGCCTGATTTTTCCACCACGCCTCAGAATAACTTCCCCTTTTTTAATATCTTCACCCACCTCCACCATATTTTGTCCGGGCGCGACGCTACGATACACTTCGATGGTGGTATCATCAATCGCTTCGGTATGCTCGATCATGACAACGCTGTCAGCAGCAGTCGGCAGCATTCCGCCGGTTGAAATCCGAACGGCTTCACCCTGGTCCACGGAAAAATCCGGTTTACTTCCCATGGAAACGGTGCCCTTTACGTTAAGATATGCCGGATTTCCTTCACCGGCACCAAAGGTGGATGATCCTCTGACCGCAAACCCATCCATGATCGAGCGGGAAAAATCCGGCAGATCGATGTCGGATTGGATATCTTCTGCAAGGATTCTTCCAACCGAATCCGATAATGAGACTTTCTCGGGTGCCATGCGTGGAAACTGCACGACAAATTCAAGAGCCTGATCGATGGTTTTGACTTTGAAAAATTCTTTCATTATATTTTCCGATGGTTTTGAAATATAGGTTGGCGGGCTCTGGGCCCGTTAACGCCTACAACAAAAGAAAAACGGCGTTTCCAATATGGGTCAGTGAACCGGCGTTGTCAAGCGCTGTACCTTCCACAGCGGGGTAGAGTCTAATTGGCTCAAAATAATTTATTCCAGGCAATTATGTTTTAAAGGATGCGGCCCTGCTTGTTATGGGTTACATATTGCAATAATTAGAAATGAGCGTATAATCCAATCAAAAACAGAGTCAAATGAAATCACAATTAATCCGTTATTTAAATCGGGACGAAGTCTCAAAAGGTTAATCATGTCAGAAGAACTCCAATCACCGCTGCAACTCCAACGGGCATTAAAGCCTGAATTTTTAACCCACATAAAATTTGAAGAGTTCAATTTGCCGACCGCGATTCTTGCCGGCCTGAACGAAGCTGGATTTACTTACTGCACGCCCATTCAGGCTCAGACCCTGCCGGTGTTATTGACTGGACGCGATGTCGCCGGTCAGGCCCAAACCGGTACCGGCAAAACAGCCGCATTTCTGGTTACCGTCTTGACCCGATTGTTGTCGGAGCATGGAAAAAGCAGCGGGCAACCCTCTGCTATTATCATCGCACCCACCCGGGAATTGTCCCGTCAGATCTATGAAGAGGCCGAGATTCTAGCCCGCCATACCGGGCTGTCCCTGGCTCAGGTCGTGGGCGGCGTCGACTATCTCAAACAGGCCGAGATTCTTCGTCGTGGGGCTGATGTCATCATTTGCACCCCCGGCCGTATTATTGATTATTACAAACAGGGAATTTTCAAAACTGAAGGCATCAAAGCGCTGGTCATTGATGAAGCTGATCGTTTGCTGGACCTTGGATTTGCCAAAGATATGCGCTATCTTCTGCGCAAGCTGCCCCACTATGACAAAAGACAATCCATGCTGTTTTCAGCCACGCTCTCCTATCGGGTCATGGAACTGACTTACGAATACATGAATCTGCCCGAATTTATTTCTGTCACCCCCGAAACAGTAACTGTGGAAGGTATTGAACAGGAAGTCTATCATGTCGGCAGTGACAAAAAGGTTTCCCTCCTTCTGGGCTTGTTAAAACGGGAAGATTGGAGTCGGGCGCTCATTTTTGTCAACACCAAGGTCGGGGTGGACCGTCTCACCCACCGGTTGAAAGGCAACGGTTGGCCGGCGGAAGGAATTACCGGTGATCTTCCCCAGCGGCAGCGGTTCCGGCTGATGGAGCAATTTAAAAAAGGACAACTGAAAATTCTGGTGGCTACTGATGTGGCTTCAAGGGGCATCCATGTTGAAGATATCAGCCATGTTATCAACTATGACCTGCCCCAGGATTCGGAGAACTATGTACACCGGATCGGGCGAACCGCCCGGGCGGGAAAATCCGGTCGGGCGCTTTCACTGGCTTGTGAGCGGTACGTTTTCCATCTCGAATCCCTTGAAGAGATGCTGGGTTATAAAATTCCGGTGGTCTGGCCCGAGGATGACTGGTATGTCGAAGATCAATCCACTCCAATGGCTCCGAGAAGAAAAACCCGGTTGAAAAGTTCCACCAGGAAACGAACACGAAGTGTTCAAAACAAACGACGGGATCCTCGCAAACCAAAGCAGAAGTCAAGGCCATCTCACTTTCCAGGTGCCTTTTTCGGCTTTGGTCCGGAACCCGAGTCACCCGCCAGTAATGAGACATCAGGAAAATCAAATCCATCTGCCGGAAAAACAAGCGACACCCGGGGTAAAAAAGAAACATCTGCACACTGAACATCCTGTCAGGTCAGGATACAATAAACCGTGGATTGAACAGACCTTTTCTGCCGTAAGTTCGTATCCCAAAAACCTCAACCATAGAAAAGGACTTCAGGAGCGGACCATGGTATTGAAGCCCACTTTGGACCAGGCCTTTAATTCAGCAAGTATCGGCATCATTTCTACGGACCAGTTCGGCAACATCGCCGCTATTAACCAGCCGGCATCTGAAATTATCGGAATTGAAAAACAAAAGATTGTCGGAACTAATATCTCCGAACATCTGAAGATAACCGCTCGACTGGTACATAAATGTCTGCAAACCGGGAAACCCCAGATCGGACGACATATACGTGGAAAACGGATTAAACTAATTGCAAACATCACACCTGTTAAAGAAAACGGATATGTCCTGGGTGCGGTTTGTTGCTTCGAAAAAATGTATGAATTCGAACAAACCGCACGCAAATTGGAATCTTATCAACGTCTAAACAAGGAGTTTGAAACGATTTTTAATTCTTCTTCAGACGGAATCTGGGTGGTGGACGGAACCGGGATGGTTATTGCCGTCAATCAGGCAGCGGAAAAATTCAGCAATATCAAAGCGGCCGACGTGATTAACAAAAATGTAGTCAATTTGGTCGAAAGCGGAATAATCGACCAAGCCTTAACACCGGACGTGTTGGCGGGCAAACGTCAGGTGAATATGCTTAAGTATATCGAAAAAACGGGGAAATATATTTTGTCGACCGGAACACCTGCCCTTGATGAGAACGGAAACGTGGTTTTGGTGGTGGTCAATGAACGGGATATGACACGGTTGAACAAGCTTTTGGAACAGCTCAATCAGACCCGCCTGGTTTCAAATAAATATAAAGATAAGCTGACAGAACTGAGTATGCTGGAGCTCAAAAAACAGGAAATCGTTGCCGAGAGTCAGGAAATGCGGCAAGTTTTGAGAATCTGTCTAAAGCTTGCTCAAATGGAAGCATCAAACATTCTAATCCAGGGAGAATCCGGTACCGGCAAGGGCCTTATAGCGAAATTTATCCACCACAACAGCCCTCGGCATGACAAACCTTTTATACAGATCAATTGCGCTGCCATCCCCGAAAATCTGCTTGAAGCCGAACTCTTCGGTTACGAAAAAGGAGCTTTTACCGGGGCCCACCAGAAAGGAAAAGCGGGCCTATTCGAATTGGCCCATGGGGGGACCTTTTTTTTAGATGAAATTGGAGATATTCCCTATGTGGTTCAGGCAAAGTTGTTGAAGTGTCTCGAGGATCACGAAATTATGCATTTGGGCGGGTTGAAACCGATACAAATAAATTGTATCGTCATCGTCGCCGACAATAAAGACCTGGCAACACTGGTAAAAGAAAAAAAATTCAGAGAAGATCTATTTTATCGCCTCAATACCTTCAGTATAAAAGTCCCCTCGCTAAGGGATCGTCCGGATGACACCTTTGATTTAGCCAACTATTTTTTGCGAAAATACAATAAAACCTTTAAATCCGACAAACAGCTTTCCTATTCAGCCATTGAAATGCTGCAAGCCTATCCGTTTCCGGGAAATGTTCGCGAGCTAAGAAATCTGATCAAGAAGGCCGTGGTTTTAAGTGAAGACCGAAATCTGGACGAATTTATTCAAAAAAGCCTGGGGCACGAAACCTCGGAGGAAATTCAAACTGCCGCAAACCGCACAGGTGTGTCATCCAAATTGACCGTCAAACTGAATGAAACCGAATCAAAAATACTGAAAACCGCGTTTATGCAATGTAAATCAACCCGTGAAATCGCAAGATACCTGGGCATAAGCCAACCCAGTGTGGTTCGGAAATTAAAAAAGTACGGTATATCCCAGTCAAATTGAGAGCAGCGTGACAGTTGCTCTGAAAACAGCGGAAAACAAAGGGATCTTCATTTTTCAACCCGGATTCCTCGTAAAGCGCCACAGCAGGAATCCGGGGCATGCTATATGCTGACTGTTGGGGCCGGCAACCCAAATGGAGCCCATTCGAAGGTTATTGATGGATTTCATTGATAACCCAGGCCACATCCAATTCGATCAATTTGGATTTTTTTGGGATGCCTTCTTCATCCCAGCCCATCATGTCATATAAAAGATCGATGGCTTCATTGAACGCCTGTTTATCGATCTTGAGCCCGGGTGAATATTTCTTTTTTAGTTCATCGTAAAAACGATTCGGCAGGATGTCGTCTTTTCTCCGTAAACCCTCCCGAATATTGAACGCTTTGGCGAGATTGGTCCTGCGTTCGCCGAGTTTCATAATTTCCCAGGCGCTGTTCTCCCAACCGGTGATCGCATCCATCGTCTCCATAAGTCGCCGTAAGGTGAAGTTGCGGACCGGGAAGAAGGCGAAAACACAGAGGCAGAGGCTGTCCAAAAAGCTAAAGTGATCTTGTAAATAGACAAAGTAGCGGATTTTTTCCGGAGCAACCGATGTTGCCGGCAGCCTTTTTTGGATTCCTAAACATTTGACTTGGTCCATAAAGATCTCCGGGGCATACTCGTCGAAATCCGTGTCATGCTCGACCACTACATGATCGCCGCCCAAGGCGGAGCAGGCGTACCCTATACCGACCATACCCTTGGCCCGGGGATCGTGCATAGCGATTTCCATGCCCTTGGAATGAACGGCGAATTCTTCTGCACCCTGTCCGATTTTCTTGGCTGCTCTTTTTACGCCCTCGGCCAGAAGGTCTCCAAGTTTGCCTTTGCGCAAAGCGATAGTTTCGACTGTCTTCACCATGGCATCCGCGTTGCCGAAGGTTAACTCCAAACCGTCGGTGTCCTCTTTGGATATCAATCCCTTTTCAAAACATTCCATGGCAAAGGCGATCGTGGCGCCGGTGGATATCGTGTCAAGGGAATACATGTTGCACAGCTCGTTTCCCTTGGATATCGCCACCAGATCGGTGACGCCGCAATTCGAACCCAGTGCGGAAATCGTCTCGTATTCCGGACCGCCGTATTGGGGGTCGACCTTGAAGGGCTCATCGGCGGCAACCACCCGTTTACAGGCCACCGGGCAGGCATAACATCCTTCGCCCTTGACCAGTATCGTATTGGTCATGTTTTCACCGGAAAGCTTTTCTCCACCTTCAATGGATCCCGTCTGGAAATTGAAGGAGGGCAGTTCTTCGTGTTCCACCTGGTAATCTACATATTCGGCGCTGCCGAATTTTTGGAGACCGTAATTAACGGGGTTGTCCTTATAGGTCCGAGCGAACCAGGAGGCATTGTCTTTAACGGCTTTCTTATCAAAAAAACCAAGATCCAAAGCGCCGCGACAGACGATGGCTTTTAGATTCTTCGAACCCATGACGGCACCGGAGCCGCCCCGCCCATTGGCGTGCTTGCACTCGTTCAATATGCAGGCGTAGCGGACGAGGTTCTCGCCGCCGGGACCAATCATCACCATTCTTGCTTTGGCTTCATTGAGCTCGTCCCGGATTGTTGCTTGCGTGTCGCCGGTTGATTTCCCCCAAAGGTGAGATGCATCCCTGAACCGGACCTCGCCGTCCTTGATCCACAGGTAGGTGGGCTTATCCGCCTTGCCTTTGACTACAATTGCATCGTACCCGGCCTTTTTCAGTTCGGCCCCGAAAAAACCACCGGCCTGGGAATCCAAAAAAATACCGGTCAGCGGCGATTTGGTGATTACGGCATGCCTGGATAAACCGGGGACCGGCGCTCCGGTTAAAATGCTGGCAGCAAAGATAATCACATTTTCCGGTCCCAACGGATCGATACCGGCTTTGGTCTCCTTTAAAAGATAGTACGCACCCAAACATCCTCCGCCCATATAGGTCCGATAAAAGACCTCATCCGGGCTTTCGACTTGGGTCGTCAGGCTGCTTAAATCAACATGCAGTATTTTTCCATTATATCCATGCGGCATAATCAGCTCCTCTGCATTATTCCAATGCTGTGTGACGGCGTTTGAAGATTTGATTGCGATCGTCATCCGCCTCCGGTTGGAAGTAAAAATCTCACCTTGTCGCCATCATTTAGAATCTGGTCGGTGAGACGTCTTGATCGGTTGACAAAACTGACAAATTTCAATGATCGCTTCTTGGAGTCTAAAAGGATCTTGTCGACCCTGCCCCCATAAAGACGACTTATTTCATGAACCAGGTCCATAATTGAAGAATTTTCCGGCAATGAAACTTCAATTTCCGCCTGTCCGATTTCCTGCCCGAGAGCGGAGCTCAGTTTAACTTTCACCGTAACCATGCTTTTCCTTCCTTTGGCATTGGCAAAGAACCGGCGTGTTACAGCCACCCCGGTGATGAAAACGAAACTGTGTGGGTCTTCAGATAGCTCCGTCTTCTCTCTTTTATGCGCCGTTCCCGCAGTCCTGGCCGGGAATTGGCGCAATTATGGCAGACGTAAACTAAAAATTATAATCATCAATATTGCCGGCGTCGAATACGGTCGGAGGTCCGGTGATAATGATCCGGTCTTTACCTATCGTTCGTTTCCCCAGGCCGGGTACCTCAAACGTGACGCCTTCCTCAGCCTTGATTTTATCAAGCACCAGTCCCACCGAGAGATAGGCTGCGAGGTAGCCTTCATCAAAGGGGCTCCATAAGGCGAATTTGGTCACAGTTTTGTTTTTGATAAACCGGCGCATCTGATTGGGTGTTCCGAGTCCGATAACCTGGGTCTGCGGAGCTCTTCCGGCATTTTCAACCGCCTGGGCCGCAGCGGCGACGCCGACCGTGGTGGGTGAAATGATACCCCGCAGGTTGGGATATTTGGTCAGCAGCGCCTCGGTCTCGGTGAGACTTTTCTGGGGATCGTCATCACCGTAGACGATGGATACCAGGTTCATGTCTTTGTATTTGGTATCATTCTTCAGGGTCTTTTTCATGCCTTCGATCCAGTAATTCTGATCAGGAGCGTCAGCCGTAGCACTGACAATG